>QMUF01000034.1 GCA_003663525.1 Thermococci archaeon
CCTTTAACATTACTCAAATCGTTGGTTCATTGTTTAAATCTTGAAGAATCCCTATACTTTGTCTTCATTTTTGAGTGTTTCTCGATAAATTTATAAGAATTTCCCCACCATTCATAAGTGCTATTGGGGGGATGAATAATGCGTTATAAAAAGCATAAGTATTTCGTTGCAGGTCGTATAAATCTAATCCAGAGGTCAAAGATTAGGGAGCTCTTTGAAAGAGCATCAAAAATGAAAAATGTCATTTCACTTGGAATAGGAGAACCTGATTTTGATACACCCCAAAATATAAAGGAAGCTGCAAAAAGAGCTCTTGATGAGGGATGGACACACTACACCCCAAATGCTGGAATTGCAGAGCTAAGAAATGCAATTTCAGAATATTATGCCAGTCACTATGGGATGAGAATCCCACCCCAGAATGTTCTTGTAACTGCTGGAGCTTATGAAGCCACCTATCTTGCCTTTGAAAGTTTGCTCGAGGAAGGAGATGAAGTCATAATACCTGACCCTGCATTTGTATGCTATGTTGAGGATGCAAAAGTTTCTGGAGCAAAGTACGTTCGGTTGCCATTAAAAGAAGAAAATGAATTTCAGCCAGATCCAGACGAACTTCTAGAGTTAATCACAAAGAGAACTAGAATGATAGTCCTAAACTACCCGAATAACCCGACTGGTGCAACTTTGGATGATGAAGTTGCTAAGGCCGTGGCAGATATCGCCCAGGATTATAATATTTACATTCTTAGTGATGAACCGTATGAACACTTCCTTTATGATGGAGCAAAGCACGTGCCGATGATGAAATATGCTTCAGATAACACTATATTGGCGAATAGTTTCTCAAAGACCTTTGCAATGACTGGATGGAGATTAGGATTTACAATCGCCCCTGAAGATGTCATCAAAGACATGATAAAGCTTCATGCTTACATCATTGGAAATGTTGCTTCATTTGTCCAAGTGGCTGGATCAGCTGCACTTAGGGAAGAAGCAAGCTGGAAGGCTGTAGAGGAAATGAGGAAAGAGTACGAGAAGAGAAGAAAATTAGTTCTAGAGCACTTGAAAGAAATGCCTTATATAAAAGCTTTTGAACCCAAAGGTGCGTTCTACGTTTTCGCAAACATAACGGGGACTGGGATGAAAAGTGAGGAGTTTGCAGAATGGCTTTTAGATAAGGTTGGAGTAGTAGTTATCCCAGGAACTGCCTTTGGACCCAACGGGGAGGGTTACATAAGAATCAGCTATGCTACAAGTCAAGAGAACTTATTGGAAGCAATGGCGAGAATGAAAAAAGCTCTTGAAGAGCTTTGATTTTTTAATTATCTTTTTAAAGGAGGGAGGTCTTTTGAAAGAAGTCCTTTATGTGTTTGCAGCAATTTTTCTTGCGGAACTGGGAGATAAGACCCAGCTAGCGACAATTGCTTTTGCCTCTAAATATGGATGGATAAAGGCCTTTCTGGGAGCAGTTTTTGCATTGGCTTCCGTTAATTTGATTGGGGCAATATTAGGGGACAAAATAGGCGACACCCTACCTGTTGAGCTTATCCACAAGGGAGCGGGAGTGCTGTTTATTCTCTTTGGAATATTAATGCTGCTCGGAAAGCTTTAGGTGAGAAAAATGAGGATTAAACCTCTTATGTTGCTCTCCTTTTTATGATAGGTGTCTACTTTTCTGGAATGGGGGGTACTAAGCTTAGATAACAAATTCATAATGGCAGGGTTTTTATAATCTCCCTTGTCCATTATTTAATTCTGCTTGGGGAGTGATCAACAACGAGCTTGTGGTTCATCTTGGTGTAGACATTTTGGAAGACGTGGTGGTTGCCTCTGGCAGCATGTGACCCATCCTGCTTTAAAGGGTGAGGCTTTTGAGAGTAAGGAACTATGATATAGTAACTGTCGATCCTTCCCGAAAAGTATTAAAAGGAGGGTGTTCTGCTCTTCAGACGAGAAAACCAGAAAACATAATCTACATTTCATGTAACACTCTGGCGTTTACCGGGGATTATCAGAACTTGAAAGGGCTTTATAAAATTGAAGATGCAATTCTGGTAGATATGTTTCTCCATACTCTTCATACGGAGGCAGTTATAAAATTTAGACACTGCTGATTCTTGTTAGAAGCCCATCTACATCTTTCGGCACTCTTATTCTAACATAACGAATCATCAAGGTTCATGAATTCACTTCCTGGGACTGTGAGAATTCCTTTCTGAAGGAAATAGCCATATGTATCTTTTTGACCACCGCACAGGAAGATTGGGGTTGTTTTGTGAGTCTTTGCTATATGAAATCTTCTTCCAAGTTCCCTTATGGTTTTCTCCTTGCTCTTTTTGGTCTTCTTGATAGTCTTCTTCAAAAATTCTGTGTCCTCAGGCACCTTTAGAGCGGCTCGTATTGAGATGTTTGTGATCGAGAATGGAAAATCGACCTTAAAAGGCAACTCTCTCATCTCCTTGCCCTCTACCACACAGTATCCGATTCTCAGGCCAGCCAGCCCAAAGCTCTTTGAGAATGACCTCGTGACCACAATGTTTGGATATTCGAGGTTTATTGTGGAATTCTTTTTCTTTATAAACTCTCCAAATGCTTCGTCAACGATTAGAATAGCCCCTTTCTTCCAGCTTCTTCTGCAAGTTCTTCAATCTCCTTTAGCTTTAAGACCTGACCGGTAGGATTATTTGGGTTATCCACCTAGACGAAGGTCGTTCTCTCATCGATTTGGGCGATTATTCTGGAAACATCTATAGTAAAATCTGCCTCCCTCAGTAGGGGCACATAGTGGTAAACCGCTCCGTTCAAACGGGCGTCGTTAATATAAGGAAGGAACTGGGGAGAATGGCCAAGAATAACTGGGCCAGGAGTGAGAAGCTTATTAACTTTCTGAAGACATCCCATAGAGCCTGTGCCGAGGAAAATCTGCTCATTTTTTACATTCCAGAATTCTGCAAGAGCTTCTTTGAGTTTTTCATCATTATTAGGGTATAAGTGTATATCATGAAAACTAAGTTTTTTGAGTTCCTCAACCACCAGTGTAGAGCATCCAAATGGATTATGTGCGAGGGCGCAGTCTAAATAGTCTCCTTTTGGTAAATCCTTTCCGTAATCTTTTCCCATATTTTTAACGTCTTTTATTGCCATAGGGACTCACCAAAAAAATTAAGGGGTGGAAGTTTTTGAAAGCCGGTATAAGGCCCATATCAAGGGATCGTATATTATTAATACTACAAATATTGCTATGAGGTAGACTATGTCCATTTTATCACCCCAGTACAAACTGTGAGATATATATGACTATTATCACTATTGGGTAAAGGTATTTTACCAAGGTTTCCAGGCTTCTGGGACTTCTATTAAGGCACCTTTTCTGAGTTCTTCATAGGCCTTCTCTATTCCAAGGCTTATTAATGCTAAAGCTGTTATTAAGGCTCCTAATGGGCCTATATAAACAGTGGAGATGTTTGCAATCCAGTCAAAGTAGGAGGGGCTTAGTGCAGAGGGGGCTCCAACTATGAAGGTCGCCAGACCTAGGAGGACCGAGGCATTCTTTCTACTCATATTGAGCTTTGTAATTGCTGAATCAACATAGACTTCGAGCATTGAAACTGTTGAGGACAATCCAGCGAATATCAACAAGAGGAAGAACAACATCCCAAAGAGTACCCCTGCCAGGCATTTTTTGGAATATCATGGGGAGTGCTACAAAAACTAGTCCTGATCCTGCTGAGGGTTTGACTCCAAAGGAGAATACTGCAGGGAATATTAAGAAGCCCGCTGTGACTGCTACCGCTGTATCTCCAAAAGCTGTTGCTATTGCTGATAGGGGAATGTCATCACTCTCCTTCAGGTAGCTTCCGTAAACTACCATTGTAGTACTTAAAACACTTAGAGAGAAGAACATCTGTGATAGGGCTATCATCCATGTTTTTCCACTCATCATTTTGCTCCAGTCAGATAAGAGGTAAAATTTGAATCCTTCATCTACTCACCTCCGCAAGGAGACCCCTTCCGAAAGGGAGGGGAGGAATTGTGAAAACCTTATATCCTATTTTCGCATTCCTATTAATATGCAGGTTGCGAAGAGCCTTACCTTTAAGGTATCCAAAAAGATTAATATGCGTAAGTTTCTTGCTATTCGTGATTTTGTTAACACTTACCAATCCATAGCAAGAATTTATGCTTCTTATATTCTGGAGAATGAACTCCATGAAAAACTTGTTAATGATATAACTGCAAAAGACTTGAAAAATATTTTGCACCAGAAATTTTACAGGCAAATTAAAGATACTTTTAATGTGTCTTCTCAAACTATCCAAGAAACCAGAGATGTAGTTGTAGAAGCGTATAATTCGTGGGCTAAACTCTATAAGCAGTTTCTTAATGGAAGACTTGAAAAAGAGCCTTCTCTTCCAAAGGTCGAGAGATTCACCATCAGAATGAATTACCCTCGTGTTGTGTCTATTTTTGAGCATGGTAAAGAATTTCCGTTCTTTTTCAAAGTTAAACTTAATGGAATGGATAAGTGATATGCAATACCTGTCGAGTGTGGGGAATACCAGAGAAGGATGCTTAAAGATGCTCTTAATGGTAAATACAAACTTGGTGCTGTGCAACTTGTTGAAAGAAATGGGTGGTATTACTTTATTGTTCCAATCAAAAAAGAAGTATCCGTTGAGAAGAGAGATACGGTTGTTGGTGTTGATATTGGATTGAGGTACCTCGCCGTAATTACCGTTCTCCATAGAGATGGCAAAATCACCGATGTTGAATTTTTGAAGTATAGAAAACTCCTTGATAAAATTAGGTATCTTTGGAGAAGGATAGACTACCTCAAATCTCTCCTTCCAGAAGGGCAGAGAAGCAGTAAGCAAATTAGAAGGCTCTGGAGAAAAACCAGAAGAATAAACGACTGGATTGCTCATAATGTTTCCAAGAGAATTGTTGAAGTTGCTAAAGAGAATAATGCTATGATTGCTCTGGAAGATTTGCGGTGGAGCAGACCAAAGAGGGGTAGGAGAAGAAAAGACATGAATAGAAGACTTGCAAACTGGGTTCACGGCAGAATTGCTAAATACACTCTTTACAAAGCTAACTGGGAAGGAATCTATGTTAAATTTGTCAATGCGAGAGACACCTCTAAGCGATGCCACGTTTGTGGTGCGGTAGGTTACCGCAAAAGTGTTATTTTTTCTTGTCGTGAACATTCTTACACCTCCAATGCGGATTTTAATGCGAGTGTGAATATAGGCATTCGGGCAATGTTCCCGAGTGTCTGGGGCATCGTAAACATGCCCGCACCTTCAGGGTGCAAAACCCCTTGCGTAAGCGAGGGGTAGTTTACAGACGTTGGGAAGTGTAATGCTTCTTATTGTTAACATGATAAGAAGCACAAAAAGGGCCGGCATCATGATTTTGTTGGCTCTTTCAATTCCCTTTTGAACTCCTATTGCTACTATACCTATGGTTATTGCTATTACTATAAACTGCCACAGAAGCGCCTCTTTACTAAAGGCAAGAGCATCAAAGAATGCTCCTGGATTAGCTTTTGTTAATTCTCCTGTAAGAGTGGCGATAAAGTATCTAAGTATCATCCAACTACCAGTGAATAAAAGGGGTCTGTCCGTCGTGAGTTTTTAGCGAGGAGCGTGTAAAAACGTCCTCCCCCTTAAATCAACCCTCACTCCTGAATATCATAGTACATCAACGCATTAAAATGGAGAGCATCTATAAAAATCTTTTCCAACCTTATTTGTCATTATGGTGAAAAGTTTGACTCTTATCCTTTAGAATCAAAAAAGAGTCAAAAAAGAAGGAAAAAGAGCAAATGTCATTTAAATCTTCTAAGTGCCATTTCTGCTGCGACAGTTATTGGATCAATAGTCGGACTTATTGGGGGTGCATAAGCTGTTTCTCCATAGGCGATATCTTCAACTGTAGTCTCTTTCTGGGCGGCAAAGCTTAGAGCCATTATCCTTCCCCATACTCTCTCTCCACCAACTATTTGGGCCCCTATTAGCTTTTTATTATCTTTTCTAAAGATTAATTTTACAGTTATTGGTTTTCCTCCAGGATAATACTCTGGTTTAGTTGATCCCTTGAATTTGCCCACTACCACTTCAACCCCCTCTTTTCTTGCTCTTTCCTGTGTTATTCCGAAAGTACCTATCTCCAGATCAAAAAGTTCTGTTATGGCTGTATTAAACACTGGCTTAAACTTCACGTTTTTATTAAAAACATTCTCAGCGGCTACTTTTGCCATTCTAACAGCTGTTGTACCTAGTTGACTTAGTATTCTCTCTCCAGTCACGGCATCATAGACTTCAGCACAGTCTCCGATAGCATATATGTCGGGATCACTTGTTCTCAGGTATTCATCAACAATAATGCCCCTCTTTATTTCCAATCCAGCTTCTCTTGCAAGATCCACATTTGCCCTTACACCGGTTGCCACGAGGACTATGTCAGATTCAATTTCCTCTTCTCCTATCTTTACGGCCGTTACTGGATCTCCGATAATCTCGCTCACCCCAACTCCAAATCTGAATTGGATTCCCTTCTCCTCTAGATGGGATTGTACTATTGAGGCTATATCCTTGTCAAGCATTGTTGGAAGTAAATGCTCGAGAAGTTCAACAACGAGAACTTCCATTCCAAGTTCTCTAAATGCAACGGCTCCTTCAAGCCCTATTAAGCCCGCGCCTATTACAACGGCTTTTTTTGGCTTTCTTTCTTTTATGTACTTTTGTATTTCTCTCACGTCTCTCATTTCTTTTAATGTGAAGACTCCTTTCTTTTCAACACCTTTAATTGGTGGAATGAATGCTTTGGAGCCTGTAGCTAATACAAGTTTGTCGTATGGGATTTCATCTTTATCTGTGATTATAACCTTTCTTTTTCTGTCTATGGTTTTTGCCTCGGTTTCAAGCATCATTTGAATTTTCTGTTTTTCATAGAATTCGTTAGGAAATACAACGATATCTTCTAGCTTTGGGATTTTCCCGCTTAAAACGAATGGTAATGCACAGGGGGAATACTGCATTGTTTTTTCTTTTCCTATTACAATGATTTCCGCTTTTCTATCAAGCTTTCTTGCAAAGAGTGCAAAATTACTTCCGGCTGTTCCAGAACCAATCACTACAATCTTCATTGCGGTATCACCATATAAAAGAAACCTCAATAAATATAAAAAGATTGTGAAATTAAGGTTCAATCAATGTACCCTTGTGTTTTCCTTTTATGGCGTCAAAAAGGGTTCTTGCATCATCTTTACCAATAATTAGGGTTTTTATCTCTCCTCTTTGAATGAACTTTGCTGCCAATGCATCAACGACTCCACTTCCTCCAGCTTTGCTTTCACTTTGCATTGCTATTTCTACAAGTTTTTCAGTTGAAATCCTGTCCAGCTTTTTTGCATTTGGATTCTTTTTTGGATCGCTGTCGTAAACTCCATCAACGTTTGTTATAACTACTAAGAGATCTGCTTGAAGGTATTCTGCCAGCAGTGCTGCTACAGCATCTGTGGTGTGTCCTGGGTGAGTTCCTCCCATTATAGGTATCTTTTTGAGTTGCATAACTTCCCAAGCTTTTCTGAAGTCACTTACAACAAAGGGATATGCTTTTTCTCTGAGAGCTGCAATCAAGAGCATGGCATTGGCTTTTGTTATGTGGATTCCTATATAATCTTTGAAAGTTTCGTTTGGTGTGAAAGATTTTGCTGCTTGAATATATTCTCTTGCAACTCTTCCTCCTCCGACCACAACAGCCACTTCATGATCTTCGCTGATTTTTGTCAGTTGGTAGGCAATTTCCTCTATGAACTTTACATCAGGCTCATCTGGGACTAGAACAGATCCACCTATGTCAAATACTATCCTCATGGTAACCCTCCTTAAATTGAAGAACTTTGCTTTATAACATTTTCCAAAAATAGATTTGGAAGGCTAAAAGTCAAAGAAACCCTTCCACTTAACAAGACCAAGCAAGAATTTATGGGGCAATTTATCGTGGTATGGATAAACCCTCACTGCATAGTGCCAGCATGGATTTCCAAGGTTCTTGAGAGCATTCCCTTTGTATCTGTAGAGCCATTTTGTATTTCCTAGGTGTTGAGGACGTTTGAGTTCTATTATATACGGCTTTTCTATGGCATATCCCTCTGCTTTAACACCATAGTAGATTTCAACTTTTACATCTTCAGGAGCGAGTTCATCTAAGTCTACTATTATTTCAGTAACAATGGCGTCATGAGTGACAATCCTTTCTATATTGACTTTGCTCCATGAATTAAGTACCTTTGCTTTCCATGCGGCTATCTCTCTAGTTGCATTGAATTTGTCTCTTTGTAGGAGAACGGCATTAGTTAAAGCCTTTGAGTAGAATTTGTTCACATACTCTTTAAGCATTCTGTGTGTGCTAAAGCGTGGTGCAATACTCTTTATGCTCTCTTTCATCATGTAAATCCATCTTTGTCTATTTTCGTAATATGTGGGAATAACCTCATTTTCGAGTAATTCATACAGACTTTCTGCATCAGTTATGTCATCTCCCTCAGTTTCTGGTTCAATGCTCTCCTCTCCTACAATCCACCCATTCTTGCCGTTATATCCTTCAACCCACCAGCCATCGTAAACACTTAGGTTAAGGACACCATTAAGGCCCGCCTTCATTCCACTCGTTCCGCTAGCTTCTAAAGGTCGTCGGGGAGTATTGAGCCATACATCCACTCCCGATACCATGGCCCTAGCTGAACCCATATCATAATTCTCGAATATTATGATTTTACCTTTAAACTCTGGCATTTGGGAAACTTCATAGGTCCTTTTTAGGAATTTTTTACCTGAAGTATCCATTGGATGCGCTTTTCCTCCAAAAATGATATATACCGGCCTTTCTGGATTGTTTGCTATTTTTTTGAGTCGTTCTAAATTGTTGAAGATCATTGTTGCGCGTTTGTATGTTGCAAAACGTCTTGCAAAGCCAATTAACAATGCATTTTCATTTATTTCTGGTATAGGCTCTTCAATGCCAAGTCTTTTGTTCCTTTCTTTCATATTTCTTTTGATGAGGTCTATGAGCTCTCTTTTTGCCTTTAGGTGGGCTTCCCATAGTTCTTCATTGGGAATTCTCTCTACGCCGTACCAAAGCCCCTCCAACTCAGCATAATCTCTCCAAACTCTTCCAATATATCTATCAATGAGCTTCTTTATTTCATTGTGGAGCCATGTTTTTGTATGAACTCCATTTGTAATGCCCTCTACAGGCATTTCATCAGAAGGAACACCTTTCCAGAGCTCTTTCCACATTTCTTTGGTGACGGCAGTGTGCAGTTTGCTTACGGCATTCACGTAGCTTGAAGTTCTTATCGAAAGAAGAGTCATATTAAATTCTTCACCTTCACGACCTAGGTTAAGAAATTCTTCTTTTGGAATTCCTTCAAGGAATTTAGCCAATCTTTTTTCCACTTCTACTATGGGAAATCTATCGTGGCCAGCTGGTACCGGCGTATGAGTTGTAAAAATGGTAGTTGCTCTTACAATAGTTAGAGCCTCTAAGAAGTTCAAACCTTCTTCCATATACCATGCTATTCTTTGGAAGTTTGCAAAGGCGGGATGGCCTTCGTTTAGATGGATTACTGCTGATTCAATCCCTAATGCCCTCAAGAGCCTCATCCCACCAATACCAAGGAGAATTTCTTGCTTTATTCGCTTATCAATTTCGGCATTGTAGAGATAGTCACAAATCGTCCTGTCATCTGGGGAGTTTTCAGGAACATCTGTGTCAAGAAGATAAAGTTTTACCCTACCAACATTAACTTCAAAAGCTCTCGCATAGACTGTTCTATCTTCTATTGGAACTTCTATGAGAATTGGTTTCCCTTTTTCTGTTGTTAAGGGTTTTATTGGCATTTCATGGGGGTCATACTCCGGAAATACCTCTATCTGGTTTCCATTTTTATCTATTTGTTGTTTAAAGTATCCATGCTTGTAAAGAAGACCAACACCTATAAAAGGAAGTCCTAAGTCGCTTGCAGTTTTCACATGATCTCCTGCGAGTATTCCAAGTCCACCAGAGTATATGGGAAGACTTTTACTTATTCCGTATTCCATGCACAGATATATAACAGGTTCTTCCCATTTGGGCCAATTCGTTGAGAACCAAGTGCTTTCGGATTCCATATAGTGTCTAAACTGATCAATAACAAGCTCGTACAGATTTATGAAATCATCATCTTTTGAAAGTTCCTTTAGTCTCTCCTCAGGAGTATCAAGGAGAAGTTTGATGGGATTCTTATATTCTCTCCAATGTTCAGGATTTATTTTTTCCCAAAGTTTTGTGGCCCTTCTATTCCAGTTCCACCAGTAATTATATCCTAGATCCAAAAGCCCTTCTAAATTTTCCGGGAGTTTTGATTTTATCTGATTAACAACGGTCTCCATATCATCACCCCGTGAGTGCCAAGACTTCGTTACTCATTCGCAGTGATACATTATAAGGATTTTGGAGAAAAATGAAAGCAGCAATAAAACTCACCTTAAAACTTTTTTAAGCTTTTTTTTAGCTTCCTTTTTCAACTAGAGGGTGCTGTAATTAGTTCAAATAGAACACCTAAAGCATTAAATAGTTTGAAGGTCAAAAATAGAATATAAAGAAACAAAAAAGTTTACAAATATGAGGTGAACAGGCTATGAAATTTAACAAGGTTTTTTCTCTGCTGTTGGTTTTTGTTGTGTTTGGAGCTACAGTAGGAATAGTTGGGGCAGTTCCCCCTGAGAAAGTTCGAGTAATACTAACAATAGACAAGGGATTTAACGAGAACTCTATCTTTGCACTTAGGGGGGACGTTGTTGCAAAAGGAAGAATATTCCCCATTGTTGTTGCAGAGCTGCCACCTAGAGCTGTTGAGAGACTAAAGAATGCGAAAGGTGTTGTGAGAGTAGAATATGACGCTGAAGTGTGGATATTGAAGGGTAAACCACCGGGAGTAGGCAAGCCAAAGCCCTCACAGCCCTCACAAGAGATTCCATGGGGGGTTAAAAGGGTAAAAGCCCCGGATGTGTGGAGCATAACCGATGGTTCAAGTGGAGGAGTAATTGAAGTTGCAATCCTTGATACAGGAATCGATTATGACCACCCAGATTTAAAAACTAATCTGGCATGGGGAGTTAGCGTTCTTAGAGGGAAGGTATCAACAAAGCCTAGGGATTATAAGGACCGGAATGGCCATGGAACCCACGTTGCAGGAACCATAGCGGCACTCAATAATGACATTGGAGTGGTAGGAGTTGCTCCGGCTGTGGAAATATATGCTGTTAGGGTTCTTGATGCAAGTGGTAGGGGATCGTATAGCGACATAATCCTTGGAATAGAACAGGCATTACTTGGTCCTGATGGAGTGCTTGACAGTGATGGAGATGGAATAATAGTGGGTGATCCAGAAGATGATGCAGCAGAAGTTATAAGTATGAGCCTTGGCGGTTCGAGTGATGTTCAATCATTCCACGATGCGATCACAGAAGCATACACCTACGGGGTGGTCATTGTGGCGGCGAGCGGCAATGATGGTGCATCAAGTCCAAGTTATCCAGCAGCATATCCTGAGGTTATAGCCATTGGTGCAACTGACATTAATGACCAAGTACCATGGTGGAGCAACAGAGGAGTAGAAGTTAGTGCTCCTGGAGTTGACATATTAAGCACGTATCCAGACGATACTTATGAGACACTTAGCGGTACTTCAATGGCGACACCTCATGTGAGTGGAGTTGTAGCGCTAATTCAAGCGGCGTACTACAACAAATATGGACATATCCTTCCAGTTGGGACATTTGACGACCTCACCACAAGCACTGTTAGAGGAATTCTACATGTGACGGCTGATGATCTCAATTCAGATGGATGGGATGCATACTACGGCTATGGCATAGTTAGAGCAGACTTGGCTGTTCAGGCTGCTATCGGCTGATTTCTTTTTATTTTTCAGAAACTTTTAAATGGGATGTTCTCATATTGCTATTTTGGTGATCTCTATAGAGTCCAAGACGGTGCTCAATATAAGCAGGTTCATCGTTTTCCTTGGACTTATAACAGCTTTTATCCACCAAAGGGTGGATCATATATATCGAACTTTTGTAGCGTTAATGGGCCTTTACATCCCCGATATGGTTGAGAAGTATTTTCCCAATCCACCTTACAAACTCAGGTCTTTTTTAGCCCCACTTTACAATAGAAAAACAATGGCGCTCTTAGGGATATTCATAGCGGTGCATGTTTCACTCGTAAACGTTCCTTTTACTACAATTGACCTTTTTCATAAAGAGTGGAGAAACGCAGACATGCTGAGTCATTTTCTTGGAGGCATGGTTGTTTGGCTCATTACAGCCGAAATCCTCCTTAACCTGTCAAATGGGAGGTATCTAAATTTAACAAGGAGAAGGCTAATTCTTTATTCGTTTTTAACCCTCTTCTTTCTAAGTTTTGGATGGGAAGTCGCTGAAAAGCTTAGTGAGAGTGAGATCTCGTTTGTTCATGAAAGTACTGTGAACAAAGTAAGGGATAGTATTATGAACGCACTTGGAGGCTTGTCTGCTCTGTACCTAGTTCTCAAAAGAAAGTATTCATTTGAGATAAATTTGAAGCATTAAGGGATCGAAAACTTTACTAACTTAATGTAAATAAAGTCTATCTCGGAAAGGTTTAAATGGAATAAAAACCAATGTATAATTGAAGGAGGTGTCAAGAATGGTCGGGATTTCTGTCCAGGAAGTTATGACAGAAAAATTTGCAAAAATAGACATAAACGCTCCTCTTTCTGAGGCGATTGGGATTTTTGAGAAGGAAGACCCAGACTTAATTGTAGTTTTTGATGGGAAGATATACAAGGGTGTACTAACCCAGGATTTGATAATTCGCTCCCACTTGAAGTGGGATCCAACCAAAGCTAAGGTTAAGGATGTTTATAAAACCGCCCCGATTTTGGAATTAGATGAGGATCTAAGCATTGTAGCCAAACTTATGTTTGAGACTGATTTGCGTTCACTTCCTGTTGGAAAGGATAAAAAAACAATTTTGGGTGTAATAAGTGATATAACTCTTCTGGAAAGGATTGCTAAAGAAGAATTCGGGAAGAAAAAAGTTGAAGATTTCATGACAAAAGACATTGTTACCCTTGAACCTTCAGACAGTGTGGCAAAAGCCCTTGCGACAATGAGGGATTATGC
>QMUF01000035.1 GCA_003663525.1 Thermococci archaeon
TCAATGAAGAGTGCTTTCCTCTCACGCTCGTTTAAAGCCACTAAATCAATCTCCTCATTTTTATGCCACCAGCGGCCGAGTTTAGTGAATTTAAACGGAAGCTCTCCTTCTTTGTTGAGCCGGTGCAGATACTCTTTCACGATTCCTTCAAAGATTGTACCGAGATATTGGTTGAGGTCTTCCATCACAAACTCTACCACCGTCGCTCCCTCTCCCGTCTCGATAAGGTCCACATTGGGATGAACATAGCGGAACCAGAAAGCGAAATAGGGATCTTTTATATAATACCTCCCCTTTCTGCTTTTCCAGCTGGCTGTAACTGGAACTTCACGCTTTACGAAGTCGAGGTCAATCAGCACGGAGAGATATTTCCCCACGGTTGCTCTTTCAAGACCCGTCTCGTTGATAATTTCTCCTAGGGTTGTTCTACCCTTTCCTATGGCTTCCAGTATGGCAAAATAGTTCCTAGGTTTGTCGAGCTCTTCCATGAGGATAAAGCGGGCATCACCGTAGAGGAAGGAGTCCAGCCTGAAGTAGTCCATCAAATTCCTCCGAATGTCCTGTCTGTCGTTAAATTCAAGGAGATAAGCGGGGGTCCCTCCCAGTATTCCGTAAGCCTTCACAAAGTCCTCAATATCGTATCGAGGGAGAAACTCCCTTGCACTGAAAAAGTCCATAGGCCTGAGTTTGATCTGTGCTGTTCTTCTACCGTAGAGAGGACTCTTATACCCTAGGAGCTTCTCCATCATCGAGATACTGGAACCGCAGATTATCAGAAAGATTTTACTTTTTGACAGCTTTGTATCCCAATATTCTTGTAGGATGGAAGGAAGAGCTCTGTTAGCCTGTACTAGATATGGGAACTCGTCTATGGCAACTATAAACCTCCTGCTGGAGGACTTTTGGTATAGATACTCGAAGAAGGCATCCCAGTTCTGAAAAGGATTCCTCTTCAAAAATTCGTCCTTGAAGAATTGTGCAATCTTCTGTGAAAAGCGTCTCAGGTTTTCCATCTCACTTGTCTCTCTCGCAAGGAGATAGATGCCATCGTGTCGTCTGAGAAATTCTAGGAGCAGGGTAGTTTTTCCTATCCTTCTTCTCCCGTAAATTACTACAAATTCTGCACGCGGGCTTTCCACTCTGTCATCAAGTGCTACAATTTCGGCTTTCCTATTTATGAACGTCATTATTTACTCACCAGTAAATTACTTTAAAGTAAACTATTTAAACTTTTACCCCCATGCATATGATACCATGAACGATCGTTCATTTAACTTGGAATGAACACGTTGGTATTATGAGGGAAAACCATTTTAAACACTCCTACCCTTTAGTATTGGTGATTAAATGAAACCCAAAGATTACTGGGATCTGATAACAATCATCGCACTTTCGCTCCTTCTTGATCTCCTCATTGCTTTCTATCCGAATAGTTTACTTAGAAAAGCCCTTGGTTTGGCCTTTGTGCTCTTCTTTCCAGGTTATGTTTTTATAACGGCCCTTTTCCCTGAGAAAAAGGAACTCGACAATCTTGAAAGATTGGCCTTGAGCTTTGGTTTAAGTATAGCGATAGTCCCTCTAATTGGCCTTGGGCTTAACTACACTCCTTGGGGGATAAGATTAATTCCAATCCTTGTAAGCCTGACAGTTTTCAACCTCATCTTTGCTGCTGCTGCAATTTACAGAAGGATCAACGCCGTTGACCCATGGATCCCAAGGATAAGCATTGAAAAACTCAAAGAAGAACTGGAATGGGAGAAATCAAGCAAACTGGACAAAGCTCTAACAGTAATCTTGATCATCGCAATAATCTCCTCCATAGCAACCCTGGGCTACGTCATAACCCACCCAAAGCCCGGAGAAAAGTTCACGGAATTTTACATCCTGGGCCCAGAAGGAAAAGCTGCCGATTATCCAACTGAGCTCTTTGTGGGAGAAAAAGCCAGGGTTATTCTGGGCATAGCGAATCATGAGTACAGAAACGTTACCTATCACGTTGAAGTCTGGCTGGTCAATCTCACCTATGACTTTGAAACGAATGAAACCATCATATATAATATGTATATTGTGGATTACTTCAACGTAACTTTACCCCATAAGTCCGTTGATATTGAAGGCAACTGGACGCCTCAGTGGGAGACCAATTACACCTTCACCATAAACAGGCCCGGAAAGTGGCAGCTGTGGTTTTTGCTCTTTAAGGATGAAAGGCCTCCACTACCCAGCCCAATAAAAGGTGACTATGTTCAAACAAACGCCACTCAGAGAATCCTGGATGCAATAGAGGGCAAAACAATGGGTTTGAAGCTCAATGTTGAGGTTAGGGAGATTTAATCTCTTCTAAAGATGCCCCTGTCCAGTATCTTTTTACATTTCACCTCTGCTATAACGTCTTCCTTGCTCAGTTTTCTAATGGGGATACCCCTTTTATGGAATTCTTTGATTAACTCTTCTCTGGTAATCCCCAAAAGTTCTGCCGCTTTTCCCAAGCTGATCTTTCTGTCAAGATAGGCACTAACTATAATTTCCCAAAATAACTCTTTATCTTTTTTCAGGAGCTTTATTATCCGATCTGGATTAAGTGCAGCAATCTTTTCAAACTCGCTTATCATCCAAAGCCCTTCCATTCTCTCACCACTTGGATTTAACGGATTTTAAGTATATTAACTTTTTTTCTCTTGAAAGCCTTACCCTTCAGCGGAATATTTTTATCCCTCTGTTGCTTGCAAGACCCCATGCGAAAAGCGTAAGGTTTAAATACTCTGAGGACACAGTCTCGTAACAGTCGAAAATAGAGAGTTTAAATTGTTGCAGTTAACGGGGGAAGCCCTTCATTTGTGCTCAAGAATTTCATGCTGTCTTCTCTTCTTTTCCCTCTCTGCAAAACTTGGATAAAAACTGATACAACTATTTCTTTTTCTGTGATCCTAATCTCAGCATGAAGTTGTTGAATCCCTCTAGAAAGCAGGTAAGGGCTATTTTAAACTTTTTGGAAGCATCTAGTATTTCAAGCCAATAACTGCTAATTCACCCATTATACAAGAGCCGCCTTCAGGAAGACAATGCGAGTATACATAATGCTTATATATTTGTATTACAAATATGCCCTTGGGTGAATTACGTGGGGAGTGTTATTAGTATTCGTGTTCCGCCGGAAATTAAGCGCGAAATGGAGAGGTTAAAGGGTGAGGTTAATTGGAGTGAGGAGATTAGGGAGTTCATAAAAAAGAAAATCAAGGAGTACAAAAAGAAAAAAGCCCTCCAAGAAGTTGTGGCTTACATCCAAACCTTGCCTGAGGCTCCAAAAGGAACAGCACAAAAGTTGGTGAGGGAGGATCGTGATAGTCATTGACTCTTCAGCTTTTTCAAAATTCTTAATGAAGGAAGAGGAGTGGGAGAAAGTAATCCCATACTTTGATCCAGATTTAGAACCGCATGCCGTAGACATGTTGATCATTGAGACAACAAACGTAATATGGAAGTACATGAGAAAGTACAAGCTAATAACGAGAGAGCAGGCCTTAGGACTTTACGAGCAGGTGACAAAGCTCGTGAGGGAGGAAGTTATAATGTTAGAACCAAGTGAGAAATATTTGCAGGAAGCCTTGAAAATTGCCATGGATTATGACCTTCCCATTTATGACAGCTTATTTTTGACACAAGCAAAGAATTTGAGAGCTGAATTAATCACAAGTGATAAAAGACAAGAAGAAGTGGCAAGAGAGATAGGAATAGAAGCAACGTACATAGAATAAGTAAACCTTCCTTTGCGTTTATACTGTATTCGCCAAAATGTTTTTATTCTTTCCAATCTATATTAATTCCAGTGAGGAGTATGCAAGAGATAGAAAAAGTTGTTTGGGGATTTCCCCTGTTCAAGACTTATGAGGAGAAAGAGAGGTTTTTCAAAGTGTTAGGGCTGCTGGTCTCTCATCAAATAACATTTGAAAAAGCTGCCGAGCTTCTCAAACTCGACAGGGAAAAGCTCGCATTTCTCTTAGATCTTCTTGAAATTGACTATTCATTCTTGGATGAAGAAGAAGCTAATCTAGAAAGAAGGGCGGTCAAAAAGCTTTTGGAGGAGCTAAAAAGTGAGGATAGTCTCTAACACTTCTCCGCTGATCTTCTTAGAAAAGCTAAAATACCTCGACAAAATTTTTGATATCTTTAGTGAAGTTATAACCCCAAAGGCAGTTTATGAGGAAATTAGAGCGAAAAATGACGAATCCTCAAAGAAGATTGCCGAATTAGTCAACATGGGAAAAATCAAAGTCCTCCAAGTAAATGCCGAAGGAATTGTGGGTCTGCATAAGGGAGAAGCCGAGGCAATAACCTTGGCGAAGAGAAGTAACTGCTGGGTTGTTTTGGATGATTTAAAAGCTAGGAAAGTTGCGAGAAGCGAAGGAGTGAAGGTAATTGGGATATTGGGTATTCTAAAGCTTTTGAAAGAATTAAACTTAGCCGAATTTGAGCCTGAAGACCTTTTTAAAGAGCTAACTCAAGTAGGTTTTAGAATTAAAAGGGAGCTGTTCTTTGAGATTTTCAAAGATTAATATGCTTTCAGCATCCAGTCGTAGACTGGAGGAGAGTGAAGGGCGATAGATGGGCTAAGAGATTGGAAAGAAAAGCTAAGAAATTCCTGGATAAATTAAAGCAGGGGTAAAGGATTTACTTCAAGAACTTAAGGAAGTTATTTATGTAACAACTATTAACTTTTTTAAGGATTGTTACATAAATAACAACCATGAAAAAGCTAATCAAATACATACTTTCCGAATTTGGTGGAAAAGTCGCGGGGAAGGAAGAAATAGAAGGTGTGTGAAAGGTTTAAGGCAGATGTTGACAAGACAATAAACTTCATGATATCCTATGAATATTTCGTGAGGATTTTAAGAGGTCTCTACTATGTCAAAACTCTCGAAGAGTTCAAGCTCAAAAAGAGCCTTGATACACTTAGGTTAATTTTTCTCGGCATGGATAAGCTAGGAATAAACTGGTATTTTGGTTTATACACTACTCTGAGGCTTAATGGAGTTACTCATGAGTATTTCCCAACAATTTTCGTTTTGAGTGATGCTCTCTACAGACCAAGATCAATAAACATTAATGGAGAAAATATCAAATTCATTAAGCTCAAAAAGAGCCTTTTTGGATTTGGGGTAATTGAAAAAAATGGAATAAAATTTTCTGACCTTGAGAAAACTATACTCGACATAATCTACATCTCCAGATACAGGTCTGTTCCAGAGGAGAGAATTATTTCAGTGGTTGATGAATATAAGACTAAGATTAAAAAAAGAAAAATTGTGGAATATTTAAAGTTCTACCCAAAGAGTGTTAGAGAGGTTGCTAAAGATGCCGGAGTTGTCTGAGTTTGTTGAATTTATGATGGAGAAATCCGGTGTTAGGGACTCTTCACTTGTAAAAAGGGACGTTTTAATCCATAGAATCCTGAAGGATATCTTTTCTTCTTGTCTTGGGGATAACTATTTGTTCAAAGGAGGAAGTTGTCTGGTTAAATGCTACTTAGGCTATTACCGTTTTAGTGTTGATCTTGACTTTACATGGAGAGATCAGATCACATGGAAAAATCTTGGAAAAAAGAGGTTGAGAAAAGAATTACTTAAGGAGACTGAGAAATTTAGCTCTGTTCTTGAATTAACTGCAAAAGAAAGTTCATGGCTCCAATAATAAGGAAAATTAAAAGATTGCACACCAAGAGAAAGTTTTAAATCTCCTGAGGGTTCAATGACTATTGGTGGTGAGAGTGGAAGAAATTGAATATGTATATGGAAAAAATGGGAAGATCAAAGCTGTTATAATCCCTATAGACCTCTGGGAAAAAATCAAAGCAAAGTTTTTCGACCCTTCTGAGTTTAGGGGAATATACAAAGACTTAAAAATTGACCTTGAGAAAGAGCTCAGGGAGCTGAGGGAAGAATGGGAAAGGGATATTTAATTGATACAAACATTCTGATTTATTATCTGGCCGATGCAATTCCAAAAGAGGAGATTAATAGAGTGGAAGAAATTCTTAAAACTTCATTTAATATCTCAATAATTACAAAAATTGAGTTCTTAGGTTGGAGGGGACATACCGAAGAAGGTTTTAAAAAAGCAAAGGAGTTCATAAGCTTCGCTAGGATTATCCCTCTAGAGGATGAAATTGCAAACTTGACAATAGATTTAAGGCGAAAATATAAAATTAAACTCCCGGATGCAGTAATCGCTGCAACGGCACTTTATTATGACTTAATCCTGGTCACGAGAAATGAAAAAGACTTTGAGGGAATTAAAGGGTTGGAAATTTATAATCCTTTTAAGAGTTAGAAGATTCTAATGCTTCTTGCTTCGAAGGTTGACTTCCTCTTGCCCTAAAGGATGAGACTTTTGAAGAAAATGCAACCACAGATTTTATAAGCCCTTCATTCTTACTATCAATCATGAGTAGAAAAATAAAATCACAAATAGTTATAACCCTGATGGCAATGATCTCGATATCAGGCCTCTACTACCTCGGAAACCTCCAGGCTCAATCAGTGATGCCTTTGGAAGAGGCCGAAAAGGGTGATTTAATAGAATTCACCGGTATATGTGTTAACTCAAAAGAAAACTTCGCCGTTCTTTACAATGGTAGTGAGACTATAGTGGTTTTTGAGACATTAGAGTCGGGAAGAGTTTATAAGATCCGGGGCAAGCTTACAGATCCAGATAAAAACTATGTGGAGGCCTTTGAAATAAACCAGACTTCTCCTAAAGCTCTCCCGGTAGAAACAGTAACCGGTGCTTACTGGGTTGATGATTACTGTCAGCTTCTCACTCCTCAAAGGATCTCCCTAAACACCTGCTTAAATGCATCAAAAGGAGAGAGGGTTATTATTGAAGGTTTATACTACAACAAAAGGTTCTATGTGGTAAATTACACCCGGTTAGGTTTTGAGAATTCTCCCGAGGACAACATGCCTTTCGTGATAACAGGTTCTGTGATCTACGGCGGGAACCCGGCCACAATATGGGATGGGGATGAAGAAGTCAGAGTTTACCTCCCCTATAAGCAGAGTCTAAAGGTTGGTGAGTACGTTGAGGTTTTAGGCACGGCTAAGCTTTACTCCACACTGACCATATATGTTAATGACAAATCTGACATCAGGGTTCTTGGAAGAGCCAGAAAATCTCCCATAGGAGAAGAAAAGATTGGTGAGATAGCCTATGGGGCCTGTGCAGTTAAGAAATCAACAAAAACCTACATAAGTCTAGACTGCACTTCAATCCCCCTTTATGGATTTTCTGCAAGAGTAGGGGATGCTGTTCAATTTGAAGCCATAAGAAGGAAAAACTCTCTTTACTGCTTGGGGTGTAAGGTTTCAAGGCCAAGAGAGGCTCTTGAGAACTCAATTTGCAATCCCATTCCAGACCAGCCGTCAAAAATAGAGGGCAGGGTTGCTTGGGTAAAAGTATACAGCAACGGTTTTGGAATAGCCAACATAACAAATGGAAACTGCTGGACTCTTTTAAAGCTCCCAAAATCTATTGGAGTGACTCTTGAAGAGGGAGGGCATGTAGTGGCCTTTGGATTCCACACCACATATAGGGAAATGCCGGCCTTTGAAATAGCTTCCAAAGAAGACGTGATCACAGATTAGGTGTTCCATATGCTGAAGGAATTAATCCTTGGAATGCTTGGGGGAACATTAACCGGCTTAACGCCCTCCCTCCATGTTAACACTTTAGCTTCCCTCATAAACAACCTTGACTTTCCGGTTGGAGGTTTTTCCTTTGTTGTTCTGGCCTATGCCATGGGCCTGACACATAGTTTCCTCGATGCCTTTCCATCGACCTTTTTTGGAATTCCGGATGAAGGAACTGCTTTGAGTGTTCTCCCGGCCCATAGATTGGCACTTCAGGGAAAAGGCCTGGAGGTTATAAACCTCTCTCTGAGGGCCAGTTTGCTTGCAGCAATCTTCTCAATAGCATTGATTCCCTTATACCTCATAATTGCCCCTTACTACACTCCGGAAATAGGGAGGGCCATTGTGTTTTTCTTGGCTTTTCTCATAATAATAACTGAAAAAGGTATAAAGAAGCTCTACGCTCTTTTTGTCTTCCTCCTCGCAGGGGCTCTTGGTATTGTCAGCGATCTTTTGCCGTTAAAAGAGCCTTTTTACCATCTATTTGTGGGCCTTTTTGGAGTTCCAGCCATTTTGCTCTCCCTCGATAACAACAATAAAATCTCGGGCGGGGATAGTACGATAGACATGAGCCACTCTCAGCTGGTTGGGTTCTCATTCCTAGGAACTATTTTTGGTATGATGGCCTCTCTATTGCCTACTTTTACTTCATCACAGGCCGCATTGATAGGAAGCTTTATTGCAAGGAGTGAGAGGACATTTTTAACAATCACATTCGCCGTAAATACAGCTAACTTTGTTTTTGGTCTTGGAAACTTCTGCTCCACAGGAAAAACGAGAAATGGGATACTGGTTCTAATCAGGGAACGTTATTACCCAATAAGTCTCCAGGAGTTTTTAATCCTTTTATTGGCCACACTAGCTGTAGCTGCTATAGTGAACCTTTATGGTCTCTGGCTGTCAAAGAAACTTGTTAATCTTATAGAAAGGGTTGATTACAGGATGTTAAATGCTCTGATATTGACGACAACAGTTTTAGGATCTTTATTCCTTGATGGCCTATTTGGTCTTTTGGTTCTAATTGCAGCAACTCTAGTTGGCTTGACGGCCGTGTTTTTGGGTGTAAAGAGAACAGCATGTATGGGCGTTTTAATGCTGAAAGTAATGCTTGGTTAAGGAGATAATAAAGTGAAAAAAGGTTTAGTATTGCCTTTTGGATAAGATGGACGTGACTAGGCTTGAGTAGATTCAATAGAAGTCTTAGCGGAATTTTTCTTAAGTTTGAATTTTTGTCCAAATTAGGTTATAGTCATTTAACTGACCAAAATATTTATATATTCGGTCATTTAACTGACCAAAATGGTGAGAATATGGTTCAATTGGATGACTATCTTATAAAGCTCGTAGCTGATCTCCCTAGAAGGTTCGAATATGCCAGAGGTCTTAGAAGGAGGTTTATTTTTGAAGAGCTTCAAGGTAAGGTGAATTCCTTTATGAGGGAGGGTAGATGTGTGACAGTTCTCCTACCAGGGTTAAGGGGTACTGGTAAAACTACTCTCTTGGTTCAGCTCTATTTTTATACTCATTCTTTGAGCTCGGAGGTGATCTATCTACCCGTTGATGAACTTAAACTTCTGGGTTTCACACTTATTGAGGCTGTCGAGAGATATTTGGAAATATTTCGGCCGGAAAGACCAGTACTCCTTCTTGATGAGGTTCAGTATGATGAAAAATGGCCGTTAACATTGAAGGTCTTAAATGATAGAAAACAATTTCTGATAATAGCCACTGGTTCATCTGCGTTAAATCTCAAAGAAAGTCCCGATCTTGCTAGGAGGGCTGAACATATTCATGTGCATCCACTTACCTTTAGAGAATACCTTTACCTTTCAGAGGGTGTTTTGGGCAAAGGTAACTTAAAACCACTTCTCGACTTTGATGTTGAGTTAATGGAGAGATCCATGGCAGAGAGTGCCCCTTATCTATGGAAAGCTGAAGAATATCTTCGAACGGGTTCCCTTCCATTTTCATTTGATAGAAAAGAACCTGAGGTTTATGAGGCGGTTTTCACTCTAATTGAGAGAATGATTTATAGGGATCTTCCTCAGGTGAAAGGGTTTGATTCTCAGACACTTGAAAAGGCACTAAAACTTCTCTTCCTGTTAGCAAACCCAAGAGGAGAACATTTCAGCTACGAAAGACTATCAAAAATCCTTGGGATGGCTAAGGGCACTGTCATATCCATTATCAATGCCTTAATCAAGGCGGGAATACTGGTAGAGATCCCTTCGATAGGTGGAATGACAAAAAAGGTTAAGAAAGGCCCAAAATTGAAGTTCCTAGCTCCGACCCTAAGGGCAGCACTTCTTTATAAGTCCGGAGAACTTGAAAAAGGTCTTTCTGCCCTTCTTGAAGATGCTGTGGCTTTTTATCTCTCCAAAATTGGTAAGCTGGAGTATGAACCCGGGAAAGGTGGTGCTGATTTTGTTCTCACAGTTGATGGACGAAAATATGTTGTCGAGGTCGGTTTGGGGAAAGATAGGGCAACACAGGTTAGGAGAAGTATGGAGAGAGTCAGTGCTGATAGAGGGATTGTTATAGGAGAAAAGTTCTATGCTAATGGTGACATATTGAGCATCCCTTGGCGGGCATTTCTCGGCATGATTTAGGTCTCTCCGGCTTTTTGGATTTTTAATTTTGATAGTAACAAAACAAAAATCTTTTTAATCGCTTTTTTACTTAATACATTAGTAAAAATGAGGTGATGAAATATGAAGAGAGAGTTAACCATTCTTCTCATAGGGCTTTTAGTGGGAGCAGCGGGTTTCAAAATAGGCAGTGCGCTGTTTAGCGATGTAAGCATCTCCGAGAATAACGAAATCTCAACGGGGGAGTTTGACATAAGGATAAGCAAAACGGGGGAGCGATTTTACAACGATCTTAAGCTCTTTGAATTTAAAGACTTAAAGCCGGGAGATGAAGTGAATGCCACCTTCTACATAAAAAACAGCGGCGATATAAGCATGTCTAGAATACTCATACTTCTAAAGATTAGGGATTTGGAGGATGGAGAACTTACGGATGCTGAAGCACTAGTGGATGATACTCCCGAAACCGGAGAGCTGAGCAAAAACCTTATGGTTGAGTGGATAGTGGTAGCGAAGGGCAACCAAACCTACACCCTCAGCGAATACTCGGGGAAAACCCTCTACGAGCTTAATAATCAGTCAATATCCATATTCAATTATTCATTGGGCCCATCAGAAACTCTCAGGGTTACCATGTTTCTCCTTGTAGATCCAAATGCAGGCAATGAGATCCAAAAGGATGTCTCTTTGGTTTCTCTCCAAATTTATGCAGAGCAGTGAGTTTTTAAACTTCTTTTTCTTTTTTTATTTGGTGTTCACAATGATTGGGATAGTTTTTGATATGGATGGGGTCATTTATAGGGGAAATCAACCGGTTGAAGGGGTTAAAGAGGTTATTAAGTTTTTGAGGGCCAATAAGATTCCCTTCGTATTTCTCACCAATAATTCAACCAGAGATGCTAAAATGTATAAGGAAAAGCTTTGGGGGATGGGAATTGAGGTTGAAGAGGAGAGAATAATAACTTCTGGCTATGCAACGGCCCAGTACTTAAATAGACATTTTGAAAAGGGTCTGGTGTTTGTGATTGGTGGTAGGGGCCTTGTGGAGGAAATAAAGGGCATAGGTTGGCCTGTGATAAGCCTTGAAGAAGCAAAAGAGAAGTGGAGAGAAATAAGATATGTTGTAGTTGGTATGGATCCTCAATTGACCTATGAAAAGCTCAAGTACGGCTGTTTAGCGATAAGAAATGGGGCCCGTTTTATAGGCACAAATCCAGACACCACCTATCCGGGTGAGGAAGGAATTCTTCCCGGTGCCGGTTCCATAATTGCGGCACTAAAAGTTGCCACTGAGAAGGAGCCTTTAATTATAGGAAAGCCCAATGAACCTGTTTTTGAAGTGGTTAGAGAAAAACTAAACGCTGATAAGATATGGGTGGTTGGAGATAGACTCGACACTGACATGGCCTTTGCAAAGAAAATTGGGGCAAAGGCAATAATGGTCTTAACCGGTGTAAACACACTTGAGGACATAGAAAAGAGTGAAGTTAAGCCCGATATAGTGTTACCCAGCATCAAGGAGCTTTTGGAGTACATAAAGGTGCAGTTGGAGATTTAAAATCTATTCTCTTAATTTCTTATTCAATGAGCTCCTCTATTAGGGGTTTTAATAGTGGGATATCTTCTTTTATAGTTTTCCAGACTACTCTAAGATCAACTCCAAAATATGCATGAATAAGCTTGTCTCGCATTCTTGCCATCTCACTCCAAGGTACCTTTGCATGGTTCGATTTAACCTCATTGGGGATATTCTTTGCAGCTTCTCCAATGATTTCCAATGCTCTGATAACAGCAAATTGTGTTTTCTTGTCTTTAATGAACTCATCAAAGTTAATATTTTCAGTGAACTCTTCAATTAGCCTTATGGCTTCTATAATGTCGTTCAGGTAATCTTCATGTACTCGCTTCATATGTAAACGACCTCCTTATGCACGGCCTGGGATATTTTGGGTTTCAATGCAGACTCCATCACAAGATCGACTCTAATACCAAGCAGTTCTTCTAAATACTCTTCAAGTTTGAGGAATGTTAGTAGAGAAGGCACTTCATAAAAATCTACAAGTATGTCTACATCACTCGTTTCTCTAGCCTCTCCTCTAACATAAGATCCAAAAATGCCTATTTTTTTAACTTTGAACTTTTTTTGGAGTTCTCCTTTGTGTTGTTTTAATATTTGCTCAATTTCCTCTAATCTCTTCATATTAGCATCAAGATTTATTTTGTTATTAAGGAAAATATAAACCTTACTTTTACTTTTTTCTTTTGAAAGCTTTGTCCGTAGGGGTGGGGGTAGTTCACTCCCGAGAGCTTTTCTTATCTCTGCTGGGAGACTTATCTAATAATTGTGCGTGACTTTTGTGAGTGGATCCAATCACCTGTCACTGACCTCCTTCCCGTCCTGAAGGGCGAGGGTTCTAACGAGTTAACCCCTCGCTAACGGACGGTTCGGTTTGCGGGCCCATCACCTACTCCCGTTACCGGTTTCGGCTCAGCCCACAGGCCGGGTCTTCGGCCCATTACCCCTACCGCAGAGCGGTTTGGGGTTATCGTTTTAGAGGCCACTCCAATGGTTTCAACCGCCCGAAGGCGGTTTTGAGAGGACGCCTATCGGCGTCTTCCCTCCCGAGGGGGGAGGGACACGAGTAAACCCCTTTGGAGGGAGTATCTGACGGTGGCCTCTCCGAGGCCCTATTACGTTACAAGAGTTTAAAAAGCTTTCTACTCAAGTGCCGATTTTAGGATTCTTACATCCCCGCCCTGAAGGACGAGGCTTTCACGAGGGGAA
>QMUF01000036.1 GCA_003663525.1 Thermococci archaeon
CTTCCACCACCTGCCCGAAATGTGAGAGTAAGTTAAAGTCCCGAAACGGGCTGGTGGTTTGCGAGTGTGGTTTCACTGCCGATAGACAGTTCGTTGGTGCGTTCAACGTTTTCGTGCGGGGATTTGGGGTCGCCCTGAGCGGGGGTGAGGCCAGTGATTTACTCTCCAATGAACCCGGAGGGGAGTTGAGGTTGATGAGTCCCAAGTCCGTCGTGAGGGTTGATTTAAACAGGAGGACGTTTGCTCACGCTCCTCCCTAAAAACTCACGGCGGACAGACCCCCGAATTCATTCTCGGTTTGAGTCCCCCAGATATAACTGAATGGCTTCAGGAAGTAGCGCCCCAGTTATCCCGACAATATCTTTTCACTCTATATCAGGGCGATTGCAGAGGATTTACAATTTTTATTTTATGTGAACGGGCTATCCTAACAAGCTCTTCAATACCACTTATCAGTTGAACGGATGCTTTTTTAGATTCATCCCAAACTTCTGAAATAATAATCTCAAGTTGAATTGTTTCTTCACCCGAGCTTTTGATATCTTGGAGAATTACCTCTTCTTGAGATGGAGGCGGATAAAAATTGCGTGTAAAGTCTTTTCCTCCGTATATTTGAATCTGTGGGAATTCTTTGATGATTTCTTTCAAAAATTCTGCGGAAATCGATGAGACTTCTATAGCCATTACAAAATAAAGACCATCAAGTATACATCCAACAACTCCACAAGGAAACCCAAATTCAGGTGTTGGATAATGCGCTGGCTCAAATTTACCATCAATAAGAATATAATTTTCAATTCCATGCACCAATGGTCCTACAGAATATCCCTGTTCTGCAAGTTGTTTTCGTATATATTCTGTGGTTTCCCACATTAAATTAAATAATTGATGAATGCTTTTTTTGTGCTCTTTAACAAATTTAGTAAACATTTAACATAGCCTCCTTTTCTTCGTACTCCAAACTTTTTACAGCAAGCTGTACTTCATAAAGTCTCACCAAGTTTTCATATGATATATGATGTATAAACAGTTTTCCATTAAGTTTATCACATCATTTTCAAGAGTTACTTCTTAATTTCGGTATAAAAAAGAAAAACATCAGAACACAGAGTTTAGTCTCCCACCATCAACGGGTATCATTGCACCCTTTCTTAAATAACTGTATCGGCTTAGTATCAACTTTCCTTCTAAAGGTATTGAATGATGCTAATGCATGAGAGTGGTTTTTTATCCATATGATGTTTTCATCGTGAGCTCCATCCTATAATTAAAAAAAGATAGAGAAAGCGTAATGCTCATGGTTACTAAACTTTTACTGGTTTCTTTGAAACATCCTTAACTGACAAGTACGCAAAGATTGAAAGAAGCCCTAATACTAAATAAGATGTTACATCATCCAATGGAGTCCATCCAATGAAGTCTTCGCTCTTTAGGAGATATGCTTCAATCGCATCAGCACCAATAACAAGCAAAGCTAGTATAGCCAGTCCAATGCTTAAAATTGAGCCGGCATAAAGATAGGATGTTGCTTTAAAGTCATTTTCCAATGCCTTTTTGAACCCTGTTAAGTAAATTACACTTATTGTTAACAATACAAAACCGACAAATAAGTCTCCTGTTGGGGATACTATCACTGTCGTTTCTCTTCCAAAGTAGCTTAAGCTTTCTATAATGCCGTAAATAAGATAGAGGAAGCCAAAGATTAAGGTTAAATATTTAACGGTTTTTATTTTCATAGTAATGCACCTCCTATTAATACTATCACTAATGCCACTAAGTAAGCTAACAGCAATTCATAGAGAAGAGCAAAGAGTGCCCATTTTGTTCCAGCTTCCTGCTTAATTACACCAATTGTAGCAACACAAGGGACGTAAATTAGAACAAAAGCCATGAAAGCAAAAGCGGTTACTGGAGTAAAAGCACTACTTGATGCTAAAGCATAAGGTAAGCTCTCTTCCCCAACCCCATAAAGTATTCCCATTGTTCCAACAACAACCTCTTTAGCAAGAAAACCAAAGAACAAAGCCACTCCAGCTTTCCAGTCCCATCCAAATGGTTTGAATATTGGTTCCAAGGCACGTCCTATTGTTGCAACCCACGACTTTGCTAATAATTCACCACTTTCAAGTGCGTTTGAACCAAGATATCCACTTGGTCCAGTGACTGATAAAAGCCAGACTATAATCATCGTTGCAAAGATTATTGTTCCAGCTTTTTTCAAGAATTTTTCTGTTCTTGTCCAAGTAACTCCAAATATTGTTCTCCAATTGGGTTTGTTATATGGAGGCAATTCCATGACAAAGTGTGAAGGCTGTCCTTTGAATATAAACCTCCTAACGAGCCAAGCAAGGATTAAAGCTAAGAGTATGCCCAAGATATACATGCTTGTTATCACTGTTCCTTCTCTTCCCATAAAAAATGCCCCTGCGAACAGAGCATAAACAGGTAAACGTGCACTACATGACATTAGGGGATTAATTAAGATTGTTAATATTCTGTCCTTCTCATCTTCAAGTGTTCTCGTTGCCATTATTGCTGGAACATTGCATCCAAAGCCCATTATCATTGGTACAACAGATTTTCCATGTAATCCAAATCTGTGCATCACCCTATCCATAACAAAAGCTGCCCTTGCCATGTATCCGCTATCCTCAAGCCAAGAAAACACTAGGAATAGAAAGGCAATCGGAGGTAAAAACACTAAAACACTCCCCAGCCCTGCTATTATTCCATCTCTTAAAAGTGAAGCTAAAGCATCATTGCCTATACCACTTCCAACTGCATCACCAAGCCATCCAAAGAATGCGTCTATTATATCACTAAACGGTGCTGAAACGTCAAAAGTAAATTTAAATGCCATCCACATTAGGCTGAAAAATACTGGAATGCCTAGATACTTGTGAGTGAATACCTCATCAAGCATTTCAGTAAAAGTAATTCTTTCTTCTTTCTTGGTAACAGCTTTTTTTGCAATTTCGCTAATTATTCTATACCTCTCATCAGCTAACGCGAGTTCGATATCACCGTATTTTTTGTGCAAATCATTGACCACATCAATTAATGTTTTTAGTACATCATCTCTCATTTTACTCTTTTCAATTATTGCTCTTACATCATTATCTTCTTCTAAAAGTTTTATTGCAAGCCATCTCAAGTTATACTGCCTAATTAATTTCTCATCTTTTTCCAAAACCTTAATTAGCTTCTTTATATAAGGTTCAAAGTTTGGATATTCAACTATTGGTGGTTTTCTGTCAAGAGATTTTACGATTCTTTCTTTTAATTTATCAATGCCTTCCCCTTTTGAAGCAATTGTTGGAACAACAGGAACACCTAATAACTCTTCAAGTTCTTCTGGATTTACATTATACCCTTTCTCTTCCGCAATATCAATTTTGTTTAAGGCTATAACAACATTTGCCCCAATTTCAAGAAGCTGTAAAGCCAAATAGAGATTTCTTTCGAGGTTTGAGGCATCTATAATGTCAACAACAACTTTTGGTTTCTCTTGGACAATAAAATTTCTTGCAATCTTTTCATCAATAGAATAGGCGGTTAAACCGTAAACTCCAGGTAAGTCAACAACCCTAAACTTTATTCCTTTATGATCAAGTTCTCCTTCTTTTTTCTCAACTGTTACTCCAGGCCAATTACCAACATGTTGCCTTAAACCAGTTAAAGCATTGAAGATAGTACTCTTACCAGTATTGGGGTTCCCAATTAGAGCTATTACTACTTCTTTCATTCTTTCACCTCCACGTAGATTTTCATAGCTATACCTCTTCCAAGAGCAATTTGTCCTCCTTTGACTGAAATAATTAAAGGGCCAGCCATTTGATTCCTAACAACAAAAATTTCACTTCCCGGGTTTAGTCCCATATCGACAAGTTTTCTAAAAATTCCATGTCCTCCAACGAAGTATTTTAGGACTACTCTCTTTCCTTCTCCTACAAAAGCTAATGGAAACATTCACTCCACCTCTATATATCCAGCTTCTTCAAGTCGGAGTGAAAGTTTATACCCCCTAACTTCAATTTCTATGGGATCTCCAAGTGGAGCTCTCTTAATTACCCTAATTTTAGTTCCTGGTGTAAGCCCCATGTCCAAAAGACGAGTCTTAGGACCTCCAGCAATTCTCTTAACTTTTACAACTTCTCCAGGCATAACTTCATTCAATCTCATATGCATACCCCCATGGACACTTTCATACATACCTGTTAGGGTTTCCTAATAATCTATGATTAGCCTAATCTAACAATCTTTAAATAATTTTCTGTTTGTAAAGGAAACATATCCCATATGAAAACATGATTTTTAGGTTAGTCTAACATGATTAGGAATTCCAAATAACATACTACTTAAGAATACAATTTGTAAAAAATAGTTTGAAAAACAAAAATTTAGATTTCCTTTTCAAAATATTGTCCTGAAATCATTCAATATTGGGGTTTCTGTACATATACCTATAAGCGCTACTCTAAAGCTCTATCACTTTTCCAACATATAGGGGCTCAAAGTTTTTTCCAAAAGTGTACATAAATGATGCCATTGCTTCAAAACCCGTGCAATGACCTGCATAAATTTTTTGAACACCCAATTCTTTTAGACCTCTTGTTGCCTCCCTCCGCAATTTCTCGTTAGATCCCATCAGATGGAAACCTCCTATTAGGGCCTTAACAGGTTTATTCAACGAACTTTGAGCAACTATATTTAAGATCCCACTGTGACCACAACCCGTTATTACAATGACACTCTCTCCATCTTCTACAGCTAGTGCTATATCATCCCTAACAGGATCTTTGATGAGCCCATTATCTTTCACAATATATCCAACTCTTCTATCCCAAGTTACTCTCTTGATCTCCCCACTAGTCCAAACTCCATCAAAAATCTTTAATGGCTTCTTATCAAGAATAAAGTTTGCTCCAAGCTTTTCCAATTCTTCTTGGAGATATGGAATTCCTATATCCCTTCGCTTGGGCTTTAAGGCTATTCGATGTAGAAAAATCTCAGGATGAGCATAAACATCTATAGCACCTCTCCTAGCTCTAAGAAACTCCTTCAACCCCCCAGTGTGATCATAATGGCCGTGAGTTAAAACGACTACATCAATTTTTTCTGGATCTATTTCCAAGGCTTCCATGTTATGGAGAAGAATTTTCCCCTCCGTTCCAACATCCACTAAAATTCTCCTCCCACCATATTCAATAAAAAGAGAAAAACCATGATATCCCAAGAGACCCTTTTTAAACCCGGCATGATTTTCAAAAAGCACTATAATTTTCATTACTCACCCCTCAAATGGAAGTTTACCAAATTCAACCTCTAGAGTCTGTGTTGTTCTCCAGACAAACGCTCCTTCTCCTTTAAGAACGTGCTTCCTCATGTCTCCTTGCGGAACGGCATTTGCCTCATAAATTATGCTCTGCACATCCGGATCGTTGTATAGGACTAAAGTTGGACCTAAGATCTTGAGGATGTTTTCCACAGCATATCTAGAACCCAAAACCGTAACCCTCCCTCTCATGGGCTGAGTCAATAAGGGAATAGCCGCACTTCCAGGAGTCGTGTAAAAGAGAACCGCTGCATCATCAATCCCAATTAATGTACTTCTCCTATCTTTAACTGCTGCTGCAAGAATCAAAAAAGCTATTCCTACCAATGTTATGTTGTGAGCGTTGCTAAAGTCAACCAAAATGCTCTTGCTAAACTCAGGAGGTTTGCCTTTAAAGAAGACTTCATCAAGGGGAGTATATACTTCCCTTATAACCTCTCCATAGTGTTCTTTTGATTTTGCCGCATCAGCTACGCTTTTAATTTTACCACCCAAGATATCAGCATAGAGCTTATCTGTAAGGGAGCGATCTAATCCATATATTGTCTGGATTATTGTTGCTGCACTGTAAAAATCCTTCAAAAGGCCTTTTCTAGCCATCTTTATAGGATCAAGGCCTGTGGGCTTGTTATCTCCAACTTCTATCACGGTATCAAATTTCTCCTTGGGATACTTGCCTCTTGTATCAAAGAAAATTAACCCATATTCTTTTTCGAGGAATTGATCCCCAATGTAATCTATAACCCTTGTAGGATCATCATCGATGCCAAGAATCTTTAGAGTTCTGCCATGATAAACTGGGTCATAGAATATCTCCTTTCCTTCATATTCCAGAATTTTTACAGCAAGCTTGCTGTATTTCATGGGATTCACCAAACAACTATATGCAACGTCAAATATAAACGACTTTCCCTTAACAAATTGAAAGGGAGGATCACCACCCGCCTCTTCCTTGTCCTCTCCCACGTCCCATTCCTAGGCCTCTTCCACCACCCATGCCGCGGCCTCTACCCATTCCAGTCCCTCCTTCGGGCCCAAATATAGCTTGAGTTAATTCCCCTCTTAGAAATGCTCTTATAGCATCCTCCACTCTCATCGTTGGAGGAGCCGAGACAAACCTTATGCCTGATGCCTGAAGTACCTGAGACGAGTTCGGACCAAATTGTCCACTTATGACAGCATTTGCACCTTCATCTATACAAAACTGAGCTGCTTGAACTCCAGCACCTCTAGGAGCACTTGCACTCGGGTTGGGGACTACTCTAACATTCTTTATTTCTCCATCTTCAACATTCACTATTGTGAAAGTTGGTGTCCTTCCAAAAGCTTGGTTGACAAAATCATCAAGTCCTCCCCTTACAGTTGCAACTATTATTCTCACAATTATCACCTCTTAGCATATTAGGAAAACCTAATTTAAAAAAGTTTGCATAAACTCAAAAAATTCTCCCAGGCCTTGGCCTTAAGAACCCTCTGATAAGGAAAATGAGCAGGAGACCTAGTGCATATGGTAAAGCCACTAAAAGGAGTTTTACTAAAAAATAGAACATCCCAACTAGAAGGAGTATATCTAAAAGAGCATATATCCCTCCAAACCGATAAGTCAACAAACCCCTCTTTCCATAGTTTCTTCCAAATCCGCGTAGCATTTTGCATCCTCCAAAAATTTAAAAGAAAAGGCTCACCACCAACCAAAATATCTAGCAAACCAGTTTCTTCTATTAGGCATTCCAGTCCATGGACAGTAACCTAGCCTTGCTCCCCAACCTCTGCCGAAGCCACGGCCTCTTCCTCTACCCCAGCCTAGGCCGTAACTGTAGGCCGGATAGGCAGCGACTGGCGGATACGGACCGTAACCGTAGGGTGGGTAAGGTGGAGCGGGTAGATATGGATCGTATGCTGGAGCCACTGGTGTTGCCTGAGCCGGCGGAATCTGTGGAACCTGTGCCGTAAACTGAGCTGGAGTACCACTCACAGCGACCTTTATAGCCTCCTCAACCGGCGTTCCCGGTGCCACTTGGTAAAATCTTATGCCTGCCGCTTGAATTGCACCGGAAGTGTTTGGACCAACCTGAGGAGCCACTATAGCCTCAACACCCTCATTAATGAGGGCCTGGACCGCCATCGGGCCGGCCCCTCCACCAGCCATCGCAGCACTGTTCTGGATGATCTTTTCACTAACTACGTTACTGTTCTCATCAACGTCCGCTATGTAGAAGGCAGGTGCCCTCGCGAAGACCGGGGCGACCGTGTCACCTCTACCCCCACCATTAGTTGGAATTGCTATCTTCATTTTTACCTCCTCCCGTTATGTGCATATGCACAAAAAGTTAAAAGCTTTTCGGTTAACCTAACAAACTTTATAAATGGTTAGGATTCCCTTCACAAAGGGATAACTATGAATGAAAGGCAGTGCCTCAGAGTGCCATTTGAAATGAAAAATGATACAACACTCGTAGATAGCCATTATGGAGACTCAAAGTTCTTTGTAATTTATGAAATCTCTGACCTCCTCCCCACCCTGAAGGGCGAGGCTTTCAAAAGAAAAAAGATAACCCTAATAGAGAAGAGATATAACAAAGCCAAGGGTTTTAAAGAGGATGATAATAGACATGGTGATCTAAGGAAATTTAAGGCCGTAATAAGCCAGCTTTTGGATATAGATATTCTAGCACCATTTAGAATGGAACCAAACTTCCTCCGGATAAGAGACAAAACAAACAAAGTGCCTTTCTTCACCAAGACTAGAGAGCTTAACCTTAGCCTGCACAGACTTGTAGAAAACTTTGATGAACTATGGAATCAAGTTCAGAGAAAAAAGAAGAAAAACAATACAATTCCAGAGAGGTGAACTACTCCTCCCTCACGGAAGGAGCTTCTCCGACCGTGCCTTCACAGCATCGGGTAACTCCAGCACGGAACCCCTTTACGGAGACCTCTGTCCCAGAGGCGTCCCCGACAAAGAAGTGTATCTCCGAAGGTATATATAATTTGCGGGCTTTCATCCCCTCCTCTCGGAAAGGGACTTCTCACCCGCATTGGTTAAAATAACTGAATGAAGTGTTCTTTTGAGAGTTTTACCCGATAATGATGGGGCATGAATTTTGGAAGTACAGACTTGGGTACTAAGATAGTCTCTTCTAAACCTGAAGGGCCTATATGGGAAACAAACTCTATAACTTGCTCACTTTGAGTGAAAAGCCACGCAGTAATATGCTCTGGAACAGCACTTGCATTCAAGAGAGAGATTATAATTATCCTGAACTCGTTTAATGGTTCCTTCTCCAAACTTGCTACTGATGCTCTAAGTATTCTTTTCATTATAGGATACTCAAAGTCATGATAAAGTCCTTCTAAAGTGGCCACGAGAATTACAACTAATGAATCCTTGGGAACTTTAGAACTTAATTCTCTATACACGTTAAGCAATTTTACAATGCCAGTATCCTCACTCCAATCTGATATTTGAAGAATATACGGCTCTCTAGAGGGGATACCATACTTGGAGCCAAAAAGATCGATAATGTAAAGCTTTCCCTCCTCTCCAGCTTTGTGAAGATCAAGCCCCGCACACTTCAATCTTAAATCAAACCTTGAGATTGGTAATGTTGTATTGAGAATAACTGCAATTGCTCCGCTTTCAATTAAATGTTTAACTATCTTCAGCCCTAATATCCATCCTAATGATCTTTTGTCATATGCTATTAACAAGCTCCCTCTTTCAATGATTCCTCCACCTAAAGCAGCGTCTATGTCCTCCAATCCCGTTCTCACAATCCTCATAGTCGCCTCACCAAATAGTGTCTTGTCATTAAAACTAAAAAGCTTTGTCCTTTCGTGCTACATATGATAAAGGAAACTGACCTCTTCCCCCTCCCTAAAGGGCGAGGCTTTCACGAGGTAAAACTCGCTCGGATTTGGAGTTATCGCTCTCACACTCTTTTTCAAAAGGTTAAACGCTCCGACAAGGTCGGCATTCATAGCTTGCCCTCTTGTGGATATATGACTTAATCCTTCACAAACCTACCGTCGTCCCTGGCCTCTGGAAGTTTATGGACGTTTCGCTCAAGCCAGCCCTTTTTCTCCACAGTTCTGATGTCAAACTCTGGTATGTACGGCTTTATGTCAAGCAGTGGCGTCCTGTCAACAATGTCAACGTCTTCAATGTGAAGCACGTTTCCCTCAATGCCGATTAGTCTCACTACCGAAAGGCCAATCGGATTCGGCCTGCTTGGTGCTCTTGTGGCGAAGATTCCATGCTCCTCCTCGTCCATGTACGGCCTGACGAAGAGTTTTCCATGGTTCGCGAGATGGAAGTGATAGATTAGTATGATGTGTGAGAACCCCTCGATGTCCTTCAGTCCGGGTGCGTACTCTGGAAAGACTTCAACGGTTCCCCTAACTCCTCTTGCTGCCGAGGGTTGTATTGGAACTCCCCTCGGCTCCTTGAACGGGCTGTGAATGACTCCAATCTGTTTATACTGGATTTTCATCTCACGCGCTCGCCTCCGTTAAGTTTTTAAACACATGAGCACGTCTAATCTTTAAGGAGTTGATTCCGTAAGGCACTCCCTCTCTGGGAGAAACGGCTGTGTGGGAATGAGACTCCAAGTGTTGCCTTAGGGGAGCTGGCTCCCCTTGGCAGGGCTGCTGTCAACCAGCCTAATGTAGGGGTTCCGCATTGGAATCACCTACAAACCCCTTCCCTGAGGGAAGGGGTAGTTGACTGCCTCACCTACTTTCTTTGGGATGGAGGATTTAAATTCCTTTCTATTCGTGAGGGTTTTGAAGGAAACTTTAAGGTATCTGTTCTGGCATGGAAATCTTGGGGTGACTTTTTTCTTTTTCAAGCCTCGCCCTTCAGGGTTGAGGAGGCGGTCAGTTCCAAAATCTTAACATTTAAACCCCTCAAACTAACACTCTTGCTCGACCCCCTTGGGCAAGTCAAGTAAATCGAACAGACGAAGAGTCTTTAAGTTTTTCAATTTTCTAGATTGTTACGTGAGTGGGAGCATTTTGTTGCAGAGGAAGGATTTTTAACATCGGGATCAGTTATACTGCTTGTAAAAAAGCAAGTTAAAAAAATTAGAGACCAAGATCCCCGGAAATGGAAGAAAAAATAATCTTGGACGGAGCAATTGTGTAGTACCATGACCGCAGGTTGTACTCGACAAGGGGACTTCTAATTACGGTAAGCTTTCTTTTAATTTCATTTCCTTTAACCTCTATTCCAAACTTAAAGACATTAAGTGCAAAACTGTTCATCACTTCTACAATGTTATCAGAGAATATCTTGACATTGAACATGAAAAGAATATTATTATTTTTGCCAGTTGAGAGAACCCTAACAATCGCTGGAATGATTGTAATAAGTTCATCTGGGTACTTCACCCCATACAGATCAAGCCCTAAAACCAAGAACAAAGTATTGCTCTTTATGCCCAAATTTCTACTAATCCTACCAACGATAATCTCAGCATCTTTTGTCTTGGTTACAAAATCAGGATTTAGTCTTTCTTCAAGGAAAGGGTTTATAGATATTAAGTATGAATCTTTAAAGACTTCAGAGGTATCTTTGTATATAGAGTCTAGGTACTTTGAGATAGAGACATATGCATCTTGGAAAGAGATTATTACAAACTCTTCATATTCTCCCTTTAGCTTTTTTATTAGATGGTATAGCACACTTTCAATATCACTCCCTATCTCATAGTTAAGAAGAGTTGGAGTTATCTGCTCGGATGTTGTAGTTATTAGCTCCAGAGGATTCATTTTCATTCACCATATATATTGCGTATCCGCTCCACCACTTCTTCCAAGGAGTTAATCTCCCCTTCTTCTCCAAGACTACCTTTGAGTCTGTTTATTATTACCATCTCCAATAATCTAGCACTGTACTCACCAAAAAGCTTTGAAACAGCATTTTTGAATTCTTTTGGATTTTCATAAGCCAGTTCAAAGCCTTTATTCAAAGTAGCCTTAAGGTGTGCCTCTAAAACGGACTCCAGTCCAGGGGCTACCTCTTGGAGAGCAACGTTTATAGCCTTAACCAAAATCTCTTTACCCTTACTCATAAATTTCCACCCCCTTATTAGTGATTTCATACCTGTGGATTTTTCTTGAATGATCTGACCCTCTTGCCTTTACAATTGCCATTTTACGCTCTATACCCTCCTTGTTCAACTGGTATCTCAAGCCTATTATCACATCCACCATAGTGCTCGCTCCTGTAAACGGCACCACTTCAAAATTGGTCTCCTCATTTAACGTAAAGTAAGCGGTAATTCTGTTTGCCTTTGTTAACAAGTTAAGGTATCTTATCATTTTTACTAGTTCTTTTTCATCCATATGTTGCCTCAAAGCAGTTAAACTGTCTACCACAAGGGCCTCTGGTTTAAACTCCTCTATTATCTTTTTGATCTTTAGGAAAGTATAAACTGGAGTTTTACTCTCTGGAACCCAAGTGAAGATTTTAAGATTACTCCCTAGGGCTTCTTCTATTGCCATACCATAGTTTTTAGTGGCTCTTATTAACTGATCCATAGGCTCTTCAAAGGCAAGATAAGCAACCCTCCTTCCTTGTATAGCATTGGCTACAGCAAAATGCAAGGAAAATGTAGTTTTTCCAGTTCCTGTCATGCCAACTATGAGAACATTCGCCCCTCTATATAATCCCCCATCAAGCATTTGATCAAGTTTTTCTATTCCTGTTGTAACCTTTTCTAGTGTATACTCCATTTCTTCTCTCATAAGCTCGGGAACTGCCAAGAATTCGATTCCATCTTGAGTTATCACATACTCATAGCAGGACTTTTCAATGCTCTTTCGTCTCATTTTTGGAATTTCCATCACTCTTCTCGTGACTTCTCCAAAGGACTGGTATCTAAGCACGATCACTCCATCAACCACGAATTCTTCAATACCATAACCTATTTTTTCAGCTCCGATTGCTTTTTCAGCAATTAGTAAGGCTGTTGAATTGTAAGTCTTTATGAATCTCCCAAGCATTGTATGAAGAAACACCCTTGTTCCCTCAACACCTAAGACTTGGGCAAAAACGCTTATAGGGTCTACAACGATTCTTTTTGGTTGGAATTTTATTATTTCATTCATCAAAAGCTCTATCTCCTTCTTTATCGTTTCTTCCCTCACCGTGACTAGGTCTACAAACTTAAAGAGGCCCTTGTTTTCAAGCTCCTCGAAATTCATTCCCAGTTGCTTCATTGATTCGTAAAACTCCTTTTTGGTTTCTGCAAGTGAAATATATATCCCCTTTTCTCCGA
>QMUF01000037.1 GCA_003663525.1 Thermococci archaeon
CCGGCTCTGTTTCCAGGGGAATCCTTCCAATGACCTTTCCAATATCCATCTTTCCTCCAGTTTTGATAACAATAGCATCGGAAAAATCGTCCTGAATGCCAAGGAACTCAAGCTGCTTTTTTACCAAGAAAAGGCTGTCTAAAACGTCGTCAATCATTATTTTTATTCCTCTCTCACGGGCGTATCTCACAAAAATGTATGTTGCCATAATCGAGCCGTAAGAGGCCTCATCCTCAATAAGGACTAAATCGCCGAAGGGAGTTCTATCTATCATATCAAAAAGCATTTCCTTTGTCATTTCCATTCTATCACCCCGATAGGGATCTCAATTTTCTTTCCAAGCAAATCCAAACTTGTGGATTTTTTGAAAGTAAAAATGCCGGTTGTAGGGGTTGGAACAGCTTCAATCACAGTGCTTGCGATTCTTTCAAGCTCTGTAAGGGGATTAAAGGGAATAGAAGATGCAATCTTCTTGTTGATTAAATAAAATGCTTTTCTCCTTTTCTCTCCAAGGAAAGACTGAAACGCAATAACAAAGGTGTAGAATTCCGATACCGATGGAACAAATGAAAACAGTCTTTCAAGACCAAGTACAATGTTTATGGATTTTTCAACATTTGAAAAAGCCGCTTTTGATGCTTCTTCATAGTTTCTTATATATATGACCTGTTCACTAACAAACCTTACTCTCGCAACAACGTTTCCGACATTCCTTTTTCCACCAGTTTTAACGACAAGGGCATCTCTAAAGTCTTCGTCAATGCCGACAAATTCAAGGTGCTTCTGGATAACGTGGAGAGAATCGAAGTTATCATCGATTATAACGGGCAATCCCCTTGTTCTTCCATAATATAAAAGTCCAAGAGTTGTAAGCTCGGGGATAAATGAGTGATAATACTCAATAAGAACAGTCTCTCCAAATTTTACTTTGTCCATGAGAGTAAAAACATCTTCGAGAGCTTCCATCCTTATCACTGTTTGTTTATGTCAACCTAAAAATATAAAGTTTTTGTAAAAAAATCAAAGCCTAACAACATGCACAGAACAGGAAATGCATGGATCAAATGCCCTTACAGTTTCCTCCAACTTCTGGAGGAATGTCACCTCATCTGAATCTCCATACCTCTTCTTGGCCTCTTCATAAAGGCTGAGCTCCATAATGGCGTGATTGAAGGCTGTCGGCGTTATTATATTGGAATATGCTATGTTACCCCTTTCGTCTATTCTGTAGTGGTGCACTAGCACTCCTCTCGGAGCTTCGGCGTATCCTATCCCCTCTCCCTCTTGAGGTTCAATTGGAACATTTTCTCCTTCAATGCCCTTATCTAATAGTGTTTTTGCAACCTCTTTTGCTTTTTCGAGAGCATATACAAGTTCTATAGCTTGGGCCAGATTGTTAAAGCTTATATAACCGCTTGCAAGTTTCTCTTTGTGTTCTTCATAAAAGTGCTTTGCCATTGGAGTGAGCATGTCGTGCTTTAGCATTACTCTGGAGAGGGCCCCAACCATAAATATGTTTCCTTTGTATCGGCTTTGTTTTGCAAAGCTGTAGGGAAGTGTTTTCTCTTCGACATGCTCAAGATAATCAAACTTCTCCCCCTCCTCTGCAATCAGCTTATCTCCATACAAGTATCCGTTAGTGGCAATGTAGTGCTGTACCGTAGCTCCCAATGGTTCTTGTTCTGCAAATATATTCACGGCTCTTCTTGCAGGCCTTAGAAGTGCTTCGCTCTGTCTTTCTATCCGTTCTAGTTCTTCAACTGTTGGGTATCGTCCAAATCCACCAGGTTTGATATTTATGCCGTGTATCTCCCTACCACCGAGGATTTCACGAATATAATTACCAAATGCTTTGATAGTGATCCCTTCTTTGACGACTTCTCCATGCTTGCTGGCCATTCTTATAGCATCTGCATAGCCAAAGAGGTCTGGAGCAACGAGGAGATAAAGGTGCAGTGCATGACTCTCGATTAGCTCTCCAAGAAGACCAAGCTCTCTTAGTAGCATTATTTCTTCTGGAACATTAACGCCTAAGGCCCGCTCTATTCCAAGAACCGAGGCAACACTATGAGAGAGGTAGCATATAGCGCATATTCTGGCCTCTAAGTCAGGCACATCCCAGTAGTGTCTGCCAAGAGTTAGAAGCTCAAAGAATCTGGGCCCTTCGAATATCTTAAGCTTGACATCTTTTACTTCTCCATTTTCAACGATGATTTCTGCTCCACCATTTCCTTCTACCCTGGTAAAGGGTTCAATTTCAATGTTTACCATCTTAGCTCACCCCTTGCAAAAGTTTTGAACTTTCTTCGGATGTACTCCTCGTCATATCCTAACTCCTTGAGAATCTCAAATTCACTTGCTGGGTTGGCTTCTTTTGGCAGAGGTCCTCTGCATCCGATACACCCAACTCCTGACTTTATGCAGGCAGCATTGCATCCTCCAAGAGTTATTGGGCCTAAACAGGGTATTTCTTTTTTAACCAGAACACACTCATATTCGTTGAGTTTACACTCTACACACACTGGGTAATCCTTTGTTGGTGGTTCAATCCCTTTGGCTAGACTTATGAGCACTTGGTAAATCTCATCTTTATCGTAAGGACAGCCGGGTAAAGCGTAGTCTACTGCAACGTGTTGTACAATTGGAGTAGAATCTAAAGCTCTCATGGGATTTGCTTTCGTGCCGTAGACTTTTTCGAGCTTCTCTCTGATTTTTCCCTCAACACTTGCTTGAACATTTCCATGAGTAGCACATGTTCCAAGGGCTATAAGATAGTTAGAGTGATTTCGGGCATAGTGAAGGAGGTTCAAGTCTCTCTGAGTTGAGACACTTCCCGTCACTACGGCAACATCAAGTGCATCGTGCTCTCTAAAGCTTGAAGCCATGTGGAATTCTTTTATCTCATAGAATTCAAGTAAATCAAAGAGCTTCTCGTAGAGGAAAAGGATATTTAAAGCACAGCCACCACAGCCAGTGAGCTCAAAAACACCCAGTTTGAGCATCATATCAGCCCCCTTGTTGAAAGCGCATCCCAATATGTAAATACAGGACCATCTTTGCACACGTACTTAATTGAGGTGCTTGTTCCAACGATGCAGTGCCCACATTTTCCAACTCCACACCGCATCCTTCTTTCAAGAGTCATGTAAATTCTCCCTGGAGATAACTTTCTGTCTAAGAGCTCCTTGATGACAAACTTATACATCACTGGCGGGCCGCAGATCAAAGCATATGTGTTTTCTACATCAAAGCTTTCTCCTCTAAAGAGATCCGTGACAACTCCCTTACAAACTCTTGGTGAGTAGCCCTTCTCTAGATATATACATGAAGGACTTTCCACCTCATAGGCAAGTTTCACGTGACAGTTCATGTCCTCTCCATGTTTTAGCAGGTGAATTACTTCGTCTCTAAAGAGAATGTCTTCGTAGGCCTTGGTACCATAGAACAGATATATTTTTTCATATTTTCCACTATCAAGAGCATACCATAACACTGATCTCAAGGGAGCCATGCCCAAACCGCCTGCAACTAGGATTAATGTGCTCCCTTCCATTTTTTCCATTGGAAATCCATTGCCATAAGGGCCCCTAATCCCAACAATATCTCCTTCTTTTAGAGTGTGCATGTGTTTTGTCATCCTGCCTACTCTTCTAACACATAGTTGGAAGTATCCCTCTCTAGTTGGAGTTGAGCACAGACTTATTGGAAATTCCCCGAATCCCCTTATATCGACTATTACAAACTGACCGGGCTTGTATTTGAATCCCCTGTTAATTCCAGGGTCAACAAATCGGAGAGTGAAGAGCTTTTCTCTTGAAGTGAGTTCCTTTACCTCTAAAATCCTTGCCTCATGTGTTTGGAAGGTCATTGCAATCCCTCCCTTACCTCATCAAGAACCTTAACATGCTCTATTTTTGCTGGACAGAATTCATCGCACCTTCCACATCCAACACAGTTGAATCCGGACTCAGGATCAAAGTAGTTTTTGCAGTAGTAGCGGTGCCTAAATCTATCTAAGCGCGTGGGTCTAAAGTTATGTCCTCCAGCCACTAGTCCATGGGTTTCCATGAAACAGGAATCATAACGTCTAACTCTTACTGCTTCATAGGCGTTTATCCAGAGATCACACACTTCGTAACACCTGCATGTTGGGCAAACCATATTACAATTGCCACACCCAAGACAGATTCTCTCATATTTTTTCCACACTGGACTGTCAAATGCCAAATCGAGAATATCTGCTAGCCCTTCCTTATTTAAAGATCGTTTAAAGGAGTTAGTTCTCTTTTCTTCAAATTCTCTAAAGTGATGGAAGTCTTCTTCGGTCACGTTCTCAAAAAGTTCTTCACTTCCCCATGCAATCTCATGTCCCTTTACACTCCCAACTCTGACAAGCCAGCCATCGGGAAGCTCATGTAAAAACAAGTCGAACCCATGCATGGCAAAGTCCGTGCCCAAGCTCTTACAAAAACAGTATTCATCTGGCATACAGCTAATACCAATTATTATTGAGTTCTCTCGTCTTTTTTTGTAGTACGGATCCACTGGGTCACTCAAATAAACTTTGTCCAAAATTTCTAAGCCGTGTATATCGCAGGAATGGACTCCAAAGAGAACTATAGGCTCTGTGCCATTGGCCTCTTCCCAGTGGCCTTCTTTAAGCTTAAGCATCTCGTCTTTTGGCCTTACAAAGAACTTTTTTGGTGGGAGCATAGTTCTTGTATAGTCCAAAGTAATTTCGGAAAGAGTTTCGACATTCTGGAAGGAGTATATATCCCCCTTCTTTACTGGTGCATACAACTTGCCCCATCTTTTTAGGGAGTTGAAGAACTCCTCAAAATTTTCTTGGGGTAGCTTTACATATCGCAAGACTATCACCTAGAGTTATTGGTCAATTTTATGTTTGTAAAGACTCGATTTAAGGATTTTTTAAACGGATGGTGACTAACTAAACGTTACAAACATATACTTTAGTGTGCATTTATAAACGTCAATGTGAAAGATATTATGAGAAATGTAAGGTGATGGACATGAACTCTCAATTTGAGTATATCTACCATTACGAACCGAATCCCAGTTCTCTAATTCCATTGTTGCAAAAAACCCAAGAGACATTTGGGTATCTCCCAAAAGAGGCCCTTGAGAAGATTTCCAGATATTTAAAGGTGCCACTAAGCAGGGTTTATGGAGTCGCAACATTTTATGCTCAGTTTCGTTTTGAACCACTTGGAAAGTATGTGATAAAGATATGCCATGGAACGGCTTGCCATGTTAATGGTGCAGTGAACATTTCCCAAGCTATACGAGAAGAAGTAGGGATTGAAGAAGGTCAAACAACCTCTGATGGTCTAATAACATTAGAGAGAGTCGCCTGCTTGGGATGCTGTAGCTTAGCTCCGGTCATAATGATAAACGAGAAGGTTTACGGAAAATTAACGCCTGATAAGGTTAGAAAAATCATTAGAAATCTCAAAGAGGGGAAGCTCAATGTCTGAAATTAAGGCTATCGCTGTGGGAATGAACTCCTGTGGAATTGCAGCCGGAGCTAGAGAAACGTATGAAGCTGTGAAAGAAGAACTGGAGAAGAGAAACCTCGACATCAAGCTCAAAATAGTGGGTTGCGTAGGGATGTGTTACAGAGAACCTCTTCTTGATATTATTACCGAGAACGAAATCATTACCTATGGCCACGTTACACCCGATAGAGTGCCACGAATAATAGAAGAGCACGTTATAAACGGAAGACCCATAGAAGAGTGGATTGTCAAAAAGGACTGGTGGGAAAACGGAGAAAGAAAAACTTGGGATGTTGATGGATATTTTGCAAAGCAGAAAAAAATAGTGTTAGAAAATTCAGGATATATAGATCCGGAGAACATAGAAGAATACATAGCAGCTGGAGGTTATGAGGCTCTCAAAAAGGCTTTCAAAATGAAACCTGAGGAGATAATAGATTTCATAACAAAATCCGGGCTCAGGGGAAGAGGAGGGGCTGGATTTCCAACGGGCCTTAAATGGAAGTTCACCAGAGGCGCTCCTGGAGATGAAAAATATATAGTGTGCAATGCTGATGAGGGGGACCCGGGTGCTTTTATGGACAGAAACGTGTTGGAAGGAGATCCACATAGGGTTATAGAGGGGATGATTATCGGCGCTTATGCTATTGGAGCTACAAAAGGGTTCATCTATGTGAGAGCGGAGTATCCACTTGCCATAAAGAGACTCAGAATAGCACTAAAGCAGGCAAGAGAAAAAGGATTCTTGGGAGAGAACATATTAGGAAGCGGTTTTTCCTTCGATATTGTAATAAAAGAAGGCGCAGGTGCTTTTGTTTGTGGAGAGGAAACTGCACTAATAGCATCTATTGAAGGAAAGAGGGGAATGCCAAGACCAAGACCACCTTATCCTGCCCAAAAGGGGCTTTGGGGAAAACCAACCAATATAAACAACGTTGAAACTTGGGCAAATGTGCCATGGATAATAAGGCATGGCTGGGAGGCATATGCTGCTCTTGGGACAGAAAAGAGCAAAGGCACGAAAGTTTTTGCTCTCTCTGGAAAGATCAAGCATGGTGGAAACGTAGAGGTTCCGATGGGTATCACGTTGAGGGAGATACTCTACGAGATTGGAGGAGGAACTAAAACGGGTAAGAAGATAAAGGCAGTTCAGCTTGGAGGCCCGTCAGGAGGATGTATTCCTGATTATCTCTTTGATACTCCCGTTGATTACGAGAGTGTCACTGCAACAGGTGCAATAATGGGAAGTGGCGGAATGGTGGTTATGGACGAAGACACGTGCATGGTTGATGTTGCAAAATTCTTCTTAGACTTTACTGTGAAGGAGTCTTGTGGAAAGTGCACCTTCTGTCGTTTAGGAACTAAGAGGATGTGGGAACTCCTTGACAAAATTACAAAAGGCGAGGGAACTTTAGAAGATATTGAGAAACTTGAAAAGCTTGCACCACTAGTTAAAACTGGCTCTCTATGTGGACTAGGGCAAACGGCGCCAAATCCAGTTCTCACAACTTTAAAATACTTCAAAGATGAGTATCTAGCACACATAGAAGGAAGATGTCCGGCTAAAGTCTGTAAACCTCTCATAAAATACGTTATAATTACCGACAAGTGCACAGGTTGTACTGCATGTGCAATAATGTGTCCAGTGAAGGCCATCAGCGGAGAAAGAGGAAAGCCACACTTAATCAATCAAGAGGCATGCATAAAGTGTGGAACCTGCTATGAGGTGTGTCGCTTTAATGCAATAGAAATAACCGATGCCAAGAGGGAGGGTGAGTGAGATGGTCAAGATTACTGTTAACGGAAAGGAATTTGAAGCTCCCAAAGATAAACCCCTTATCGAGTTTCTCAGGGAAGTAACTCATGTGCCTGGCTTTTGCTACAATGATGCCTTTGACCCGTATGGTTCCTGTCGTCTATGCTTGGTAAAGACTCCAAGAGGGATTACAACCTCATGCACCCTCAAACCTATGGAAGGGCTTTCAATTGAGACGTTGAGTGACGAAATAATAGAAATGAGGAAAACCGCCTTGGAGTTAATTCTTTCTGACCACTATGGGGATTGTATCGGGCCATGTCAAAATGGTTGTCCAGCTCATAGTGATGTACAAGGGTACCTCGCGTTAATAGCTATGGGCAAATACCACGAAGCTGTAAAACTAATGAAAGAAAAATACATCCTCCCAGCAGTTCTTGGAAGAGTATGTCCAGCATTCTGTGAAGAAGAATGTAGAAGGAACCTTGTAGATGAGCCTCTAGCTATAAGACAATTGAAAAGATTTGCTGCTGATTATGATCTCGAACACGGCCCATGGATGCCAGAGATCCCCCCATCAACCGGCAAAAGGATCGCGGTTGTCGGAGGTGGGCCTGCAGGACTAGCATGTGCCTATTATCTGAGAACCATGGGGCATGATGTGACAATTTTTGAAGCAATGCCTCATCTTGGAGGAATGATGCGGTATGGCATACCGCCCTACAGACTCCCGAAAGACGTGCTTGATAAAGACATAGCGACGGTAATAAATACGGGCATAGAGGTAAAAACCAACACTGCCCTGGGAAAAGATATTGCCTTGGAAGATCTTAGAGAACAATATGACGCAGTATTCCTTGGAGTGGGTGCATGGAAGAGTAGGAAGATGAGGATAGAAGGTGAAGACCTTGATGGTGTTATTCACGGCATAGAATTTCTCAGAAAGGTCAATATGGGGGAGAAGGTTGAACTTGGAAAGAGAGTCATTGTAGTGGGTGGTGGAAACACAGCCATGGATGTTGCAAGGACTGCACTGAGACTTGGAGCAGATGTTACAGTGGTTTATAGAAGGTCAAAGAGTGAAATGCCTGCAAATCCAAGGGAAGTAGAAGAGGCGGAGGAAGAAGGGATCAGGTTCATGTTCCTTACTAATCCCATAAAAATCATCGGTAAGGAGAAAGTGGAAGAAGTTGAACTCATAAAAATGAAACTAGGCGAACCAGACGCAAGTGGTAGAAGACGCCCGATACCAATAGAAGGCTCAGAGTTCAGAGTAAAAGTAGACAATGTTATCCTTGCTATAGGTCAATACTGTGATGAGGAGTTCTTGAGAACCATTGGCATCGAAGCAAAACGTGGGAGAGTTCTCGTAGACGAAGTAACACTCCAAACGAATAAGGAAGGAGTTTTTGCTGGTGGAGATTTAGTATTAGGCCCATCCACAGTTATAGAAAGTATTGCAACTGGAAGAAGGGCCGCAATTATGATAGATCTCTATTTGAAGGGCAAGCTTGAAAAAGCAAAAGAAGTGCTTCTAGATCCTTCAAAGCACATCGAAGAGGTTTTATGTGATGAAGACCTTTATAGAGTTCTTTTTGATCTAAGACCATACAATCACTGGAAGAAAGTGACGGAGAAAGATTATGAACATGTGGAGAGAAAACCGAGAGCCAAAGTAAAGCTCCTCGATCCAGAAATTAGAAAGAACAATTTCAAGGAAGTTGAACCAACAATGGATGAGGAAACAGTTCTTACAGAAGCTCAGAGGTGCATGAGTTGCGGGTGTATGGAGGTCTTTAGATGTAAGCTCAGAGAATATGCAACGCTCTATGATGCAAAACAGGATGCATTTATAGGAGAACAGAACAAATTTGAAATCGATGAGACTCATCCCAATATTGTGTTAGACAACAACAAGTGTGTTCTTTGTGGTCAGTGTGTCAACTTCACCCATGAGGTTGCCAAAGAGGGTATCGTAGACTACCTGTTCAGAGGCTTTAAGACATATATTGGACCCCAGTTAGGAGAGAAGTTGAAGGATCAAAAGGGAGTGTTCATTGGAGAACTTATTGACATTTGTCCTGTTGGAGCAATAACTGAAAAGCTTCCATTCGTCAAACCCGGTCCTTGGAAGACCCAGCCGGTGAAAACAGTATGCAATGGATGTTCATTTGCATGCGAGATGAACATAGAGGTCTACAACGACATCTTAGTTAGGGCCTCAAGCAGAAAAGACTCGTGGAATGGATACATTTGCGATTACTGTCGCTTTGAAAGACCATGGGCTCAAGACCTTACCCAGCCAATTTTGAACGGGAATGCTGTAAGCTGGGAAGACGCTGAAAAGTTCCTAAAAGAAAAAGAATATGCTCTAATACTCACACCCTCTCTTACAAATGAAGAGATAGCGTTCTTCAAAGAGCTTGCGGAAAGAAGGGGAATTCCAATAGGCTCAACCGTTGATGGTGGAACTTCAACCGCAACTCTTGAAGACATTAGAAATGCAAAGCGCGTCCTCCTAAAAGCTAACGTAGAGAAATATCCTCTTCTAAAGGTACTACTGAAGGGCAAGGAGATAGTGGAAGAAGGCTACGAGGTGGCAATAATTGAAGGTCCAGCTGAGCCTATGGACGTGCCAACTTTAATCCTCCACGATGGAGTGAATGCTATGGGATTAACAAAGGCAGGAGTTACAGGCATACCAGAGGCAGGAGCTTATGTCATCATAGGAAACCCACCCGCAATAAGTAAGCTAAAAGGTGAATACCTAATACTGACAAGTGGACTCTGGGCGGAAAAAGAAGGAACCGTCACAAACGCCTTTGGAATAGAGTTGAAAGTGAGAAAGGCAAGAAAAGCACAGTACGATGTTAAAAGCCTGTTTAACTTTTAACTGACCTTTTAATTTTTCCTTCCATCTTTTGTTCACGAAATTTTGATAAAGCTATCTTCGAGATTCCTAGGGTGATTCCATGGATTTCTTTGAAGTAGTTAAGAAAAGGAGAAGCATTAGAAAGTATCAAGAGAAAAAAGTGCCAAGGGAATACATAGAGAAAATTCTTGAAGCAGCTTTTTATTCCCCAAGCTCAATGAACAGGAGACCATGGCATTTTGTGGTTGTTGACGATAGAGGGATCATTCAAAAGCTGGCAAATACGAGAAGAGCGTTAAGATTTCTTGAAACAGCGCCTCTAGCGATAGTAGTGTGCGGAGATGAAAATATGAGCCTCTCTTGGGTTTTCGATGCTTCAATAGCAGCGGAGCACATTCAATTAGCCGCTACAGCCTTAGGCCTAGGAGCATGCTGGGGACACGTATTGGATAGGCAACACAGTGAAGAAAAGAGTGCCGAGGACTATGTAAGGGAACTTTTAGGAATCCCAGAACATATTAGGATTTTATGTGTAATTGGAATAGGTTATCCGGCAGAAGACAAAGAGGAACATAAGGAAGAGGAAATAATGTGGAACAGAGTTCACTGGAACAGGTTTGGAAGCAACCTTTAGATCATCACGCCCTTTTCCTCTTAAGGTACCATATTATCAACGAAATAGCGAGGAGGCCTGCCAAAAACCCTATTAGTTTTTTCGGAGGAGTTTTCTCATAGTTTTTAAAGCTCTTACTTTGGAGATCCATCAAAAGAAGCAACATCACGTAATCTTCGGAGCATCCTCTTATTCCGTAATCTCCTGCCAGCTCACTCTCACACCTAAGTGAATTATACTCTTTTAGGAATTTTTCTATATCTTGAGTGTTGCCTAATAAATAATACCAAAGAAGAGCCATCACAGAGGGCCTTATAGAGTCACTCCACCAGTCATAGTGTGGATGAATTTTGAAATTATAACATCCCTTACCACACTTCTGTATTTCAGCACAATAAACTCTCATATAACTGTCATTTGAGAGTTTTTTGAGAAGGAATACATCAACCTCTGGTTCCCAAGTGATTTCTTCTGGAATAGTGAAATTAAGATGTCCATTTACTGTGAAATTCTTATCAAATGCCTTAAACTCCCAGCTCTTGCTTAAGAGGTAGTAGAATGTCCCATTATCCTCAATTTTAGTTAAATTGGTTCCGCTAAATGTCACATCAATATAGTACTTTTCCTTTGAGTTCCAGAACAAGTCCACTGAAACGTAGAGAGCATAATAATCGGTAAAAGAGAGTTTCGTTTTATTTAGGACCGAGGCCACAAAATCAATGATATCCGGGTTGAGTTCCAACCCTTCTTCTTTAATTAGCACTAGAGGAATAATCAAGCTTTCAAAGGGTTCTCTGTGAGAGGTGTGAACACTTGGAAAACCAAGCTGGTAAAATGGAAAGTTGTAACTCCATTTAGGAGTTTCATTGTCAATGAAAAATGCGAGATATTCCTTGTTCATCAAATTTTTAGGCTCAAGATTTGAGTTCAACCACTGCAGAGGCTTTGAAACATCGTACCCCAATCTGTGCAAAAGTGCAATAGCATATGCCGTGGAAACTAAGCTCGGCGTTTCTTTAAAGCTCCATATCGCTTCCGCTTTTTCACAGCTTGAGTGTCCAACCTTAGAAGATGAGACAGTATAGAAATAACTCCAATATGTGCCATTTTTCATGGTTTTCAAGAGATATTGTACGCCCTTCTTTATTACGGGGGAATCTTCAGGTTCGCCGGCATCTAGGAGTGCATATAAAACCAGAGCTGTCGAAGCGACTCTAGAACAGGTTGTTATGTAGCTGTACTCTGGGCATTTCTTAAATGAGAAGCCATAAAGACAAGAGGGAAAGCTCTCGAACTCTTTAGGTCTTTCCGCATAGTAATAAGCATCGCAAAAAGGGACACCAGAAACATCAAAGGTTATAATGGGTGGAAACGAACCATCATCACGCTGAAGGGATTTTAGCCATTCTGAGTATTCCTCGGTAATTTTCTCTTCCTTAAGACCTGACCTTGCAACAGCTATTATTTCAAGTGAGCGGACGTATATTTTGTAGCCCAACTCAGCATTTTCAATCGATTTATCTTGAATAATTTCCTCAATGACATCTTTTTTAGCCTCATCAATGGAAGTTGCTCTAACTTGGGGAGTTAAAATGAG
>QMUF01000038.1 GCA_003663525.1 Thermococci archaeon
ACATAAGCCACATGCCATTTGGAGCTGCTGGTATGAGAGGACTAGAAGTTCACACATGGCCTTTTGATAACGACGAATTTAACATTGATGTTGACAAGGCAGCCAAGATGATTAGAGAACTTGAGCCAAAGATAGTTGTTTTTGGTGGTTCATTATTCCCATTCCCACACCCAGTTAAGGAACTTGCACCTGTGGCAAAGGAAGTTGGAGCCTTCGTAATGTACGATGCCGCACACGTTTTGGGATTAATAGGCGGGGGTCAGTTCCAAGACCCACTTAGAGAAGGGGCCGAGGTAGTAACATCCTCAACCCATAAGACCTTCCCCGGACCACAGGGTGGTGTTATACTCTACAAAGACCTTGGTGAGGCCACAGCAAAACTACAATGGGCAATCTTCCCAGGTGTCCTGAGCAATCACCACTTGCACCACATGGCTGGAAAAGTCGTTACAGCTGCAGAGATGCTTGAATTCGGTAAAGCTTATGCAGAGCAGATTGTCAAGAACGCAAAGGCCCTAGCTGAAGCAATGGCAGAAGAAGGGTTCAAAGTCATTGGTGAGGGCAAAGGATACACCAAGAGTCACCAAGTAATAGTTGATGTAAGCGAACTCCATGAAGCTGGTGGAGGATGGGCCGCTCCACTCTTGGAAGAAGCGGGTATAATCCTCAACAAGAACCTTCTCCCATGGGACCCACTTGAAAAGGTCAACACTCCAAGCGGTCTAAGAATTGGTGTTCAAGAGATGACGAGAGTTGGAATGATGGAAGACGATATAAAGGAGATAGCAAGATTCATGAGAAGAGTCCTTCTTGATAAAGAAGATCCAAAGAAAGTCGAAAAAGACGTCTTCGAGTTCAGAAAGCAATTCCAGAAGGTTTACTACTCCTTCGACTATGGCTTGCCAATGAAAGAGTGATTTTCTCTCTTTTCCTTTAGTTTTAATTTAGAGTTGAAGCCCAAAAATTTATGATGTTGTGACGTTATCTCTTATAATCGATGATAACAATGAAAAGGGTTATTTACACAGCACTTTTGTTACTTATAATTGCATCTGCTTATCTAATTATTTCGTCTGAGGATACACGAGAATACAATCAAAAAATGCTCTCCTGTGAGATTCCTCCAGAACCTTTAAGGCCTGCCTCTAATCATTCCTTCTTCTGTTGCCCTGGAAAAGTGGGATACTGGATAAGTGCAGGTTACAAACCTCCGGGAAAAATAGTTGGATTTGAAGCTCAGGATGTGCCTCCAAATTATAATGGAACAGCAATTTTTGTTGTTTATAAGAAAATTAAGGACAGCTGGGAGATTCTATACACCAAAAATGACTGGCATGCTGAATTCATCCTTCCCTCTGATCAGGACGTTACTTATGCTCTCTGTGTATGTTTTTGATGAGAACTGTAGTCTGATTGATAACTTATACTCCACAGTCTTTGTCCCAATTCAAGATTTTCGTGCCAAAATGCATCTTAGTGAACTACCCCACCCTAACGGATGGGGTCTTCCAGGAGGATAAAAAATGTGGAGGGAATAGGAATAGAGGGAACACTAACACTCGAGGTAGAGTTTGAGATTAGAGAATAGTCACGTATATCTTACCTCGTGAAAGTCTCGTCATTCACGGCGGGGAGAAGGTCAGAAAAATTTTTCGTATAGTAAAGGAGAGCCTCCCTTTATCGTTTTTTAAAGCCTAAGAATCATACTTCCTCTGGTCTCTCTAAAATCCAAATGAATCTAGGTTAAGTTCATTGATTTTCTCCATAAAGTTTATAAGGCTTAAGAATCCTTATCCCCCGTAGGTGAGCAATATGAAAGTTTGGAATGAAAACAGTACGAAAAACTTTGCAAATGTCCAAGATAGAGAAAATGTATTTTCAGTAGTTTGTATGGTGAACTACTGCCATCATCATTGCCGGCTCTTCTATAATTGAGATTAACTTAGATCTACTGTTGAAGTTGAAATCCATTTTAAAACTCACAGGAGGGGATTTTTTTGAAAAAAGACCTATTTTCCGAATCAGTTAGGTTAGCGTATATTGTAAAAGACCTAAGAAGAACCTTTGAGCTTTGGGGATATAAGGAGATATTCCTACCTAGTGTGGAAGAATATTCCCCTAATTTAAGGAAGGGTACAAAGTTTGCATATAACAATAAATTCTACATGTTTAAACCAGACCCCACATCGCAAATCCTAGCAAATTTAAAAGAGAGAAGAGAGCTAAAGATTTATTACATCCTTGAGGTTCTCAACGGAGCCACAAAGGGAGAATGGCAAGCTGGAATTGAGTTCATTGGCGGAAATGATTTGATGGTACAGGTTGAAGGAATATTAGTTGCAATAACAGCATTGGAAAGTCTCGGCATAAACGAGTTCTATATTGATGTGGGCAGTTTGGAAGTGTGGAAAAGAGCTCTGAAGGAAATAGAAGAGTATAAACCCCAGATAATTACTGCATTAAGTAGACGAAACTTTGAAGAAATAGAAAGCCTCCCTATATCTTCAGCAAAAAAGGAAGAACTTTGGAAGCTTTTCAACTTCAGAGGAAAGAAGTGTGAATACCAAAAGCTAAACAAGATAATTGAAGCAATCAACGACAAAAGGGTTTTTGTGGATTTCGGTACCATGAGAATCCTCCCCTATTATAGTGATATTATCTTCGAAGTATACTCACCAAAATTTGGAAAACCTATTGGAGGCGGGGGGGAATACGAGATTAAAGGCATGAAAGCATTTGGATTTGCTTTTAACTTAAAAGCCATTCTAAAGCTTTACGAAGGAGATCTAGAAAAAACAAGGAAAATTATTAGTGGCGACCTTAAAGAGGCCTATAACAAAGCAAAACAGTTTGTAAGCCTTGGTATACCAGTGAAGGTGAGAAAATGAGATTTGTTCTTCCAAAAGGCCGTCTTTTAACAGGCTCTGTGGAGATATTACAAAAAGCTGGTATAGAGGTAAGACCACCCCAGGGTCGCGAATTAATAACTAAAAATGGAGAATACAGCTTTTTGCTTGCAAAATCCTTCGATGTTCCAGTTTATGTGGAGCATGGAATCGACATTGGCATTGCTGGAAATGATATTGTAGAAGAGAGAGAAAGCGACGTGTTTGTTCCTCTTGAACTCCCCTTTGGTAAATGTAGACTTAGCCTAGCCATCCCAAAGGAAAAAAGTGTAAAAGTTGAAGAAATGGATGGATTTAGAATTGCTACCAAGTACACTAACCTTACTAGAAAATTCTTTGATAAAAGAGGTATCGAAGTAGAGATAATAAAACTACACGGAAGCATTGAACTAGCTCCAAAAATTGGAATAGCTGATGCCATAGTTGATATTGTTGAAACTGGAAATACCTTACTGGCGAATGACCTAATTGAATTGGAAAAAATAATGGATATTTCAGCAGTTCTAATAGTAAATAGAATATCTCAAAAAACTAGATTTGAAGAGATTAATGACCTTATTTTAAAACTTAAGGGAGTTGTTGAAGATGGATTTTGAATTGGAGAGTTATGTAGCCCAAATCTTAAGAGATATACAAAAAAGGGGTATTGATGCTATTAGAGAGTACTCAAAGAAGTTTGACAGGTACGAGGGAGAGTTCTTAGTGAAAGAGGAAGAGTTTGAAGAAGCTGAGAGGCTGATTCCAGAGGAAGATAAACCCGTAATCGCGAAGACTATCGAGCGTGTTAGGGAATATCACGAGAAGCAGCTTGAAAATGATAAGCTCTACATAAAGAACGCATCGCTTTACGGCATAATCTACAAGCCAATTAGGAGGGTAGGAATCTACGTCCCTGGAGGAAAGCCTCTTCCCTCAACGCTCATAATGGTTGGAGTTCCGGCTAAAATAGCTGGCGTTAAAGAGATAGCTGTTGCCATACCACCGAAAGATGGAAAAGTTAATCCTTACGTCCTCTACGTTGCAAAGCTCCTCGGTATTAAAGAGGTCTACAAGCTCGGTGGAATCCAAGCGATTGGAGCAATGGCTTACGGTATTGGAATGAAGAAAGTGGACAAAATCTTTGGGCCCGGGAACAAGTTCGTGAATGAAGCTAAGAGGCAGGTTTTTGGTGCTGTCGGGATTGATAGCTTAGCTGGCCCTTCGGAGATAGCGGTAATAGCCGATGAAAGTGCAAATAAAGATTATGTCCTAGCTGATCTGCTCTCCCAACTAGAGCACGGGAAAGACTCAAAGGCTTGGCTCCTCACGACTTCAAAAGAGTTAGCAGAATATTGTAACAAGGAAGGCGTTGAGGTTGTCTTGTGCGAAAGCTTGGAGGAGTGTGCGGAAAAGGTCAATGAGATTGCTCCAGAGCACTTGGAGATACTCACAAAAGAGCCTCTGAAGTTGGTGGACTTAATCGAAAATGCTGGGGCGATTTATTTGGGAGAATACACACCAGTACCAGCGGCGGATTACTTCCTTGGCGTAAACCACGTCCTTCCAACGGGTGGAGCGGCTAAGTTCAGCTCGGTCTTAACGGTTATGGACTTTATGAAAAGGGTAAGCTTAGCCTACGTGAGCAGGGAGGAGTTTTTGCAGGAGAGGTATTTGGGGATTCGCTTGGCGGAGATTGAAGGGTTAGAACTCCACAAAAAAGCTCTGGAGGTAAGAAGATGAGAAGAAAGACTAAGGAAGTTGATATAATTGTCGAAATTGGTATTGAAGGGGAAATAAACACTAGAGATAGAGTATTAGACCACCTCCTCACTGCTTTGTTCTTTTACATGCAAGAGAAGGCTAATGTAAAAGCAAAATGGGATTTAAGGCACCACTTGTGGGAGGACTTGGGTATAGTCCTTGGAGAAGAGCTCAAAGAGAAAATCAAGGACAAAAAGATAGCGCGCTTTGGGAACGCAATAATACCAATGGACGATGCATTGGTTTTGGTTGCCGTGGACATCTCTGGTAGAGCGTATGCCAGCGTTGAGCTCGCCCCGGAAGAGGGTGAGGAGGGATTTGAGCTCACGTTAGTTAGAGAGTTCCTCTGGGCTTTAGCGAGGAGTCTCAATGCAACAATTCACATGAAGCAGTTGAGCGGAGTTAATGCCCACCACGTCATCGAGGCGGCGTTTAAGGGGCTCGGCGTCGCTTTAAGAAAGGCTTTGAGAGAGAGCAAGCGTTTGGAGAGCACGAAAGGGGTGCTGTAAATGATAGCAATAGTGGATTTAGGGATTGGGAACTTGGCAAATGTTAGAAAAGCCTTGGGTGGAATAATCACGAGTGACTCCTATGAGATTGAGAGAGCCGATAAGATCGTGCTCCCGGGGGTAGGGAACTTTGGAGCAGTGATGAAAAGGCTTGAGCCTCTAAAAGAGACGATCTTAGATGCGATCAATGAAGGAAAGCCATTCCTTGGGATATGCCTAGGAATGCAGCTTTTGTTTGAGTGGAGCGAAGAAAGCGAAGGGAAGGGCTTAGAAGTATTTAAGGGCAATGTAGTGAAGTTTAGAGGTGTTAGGGTCCCCCACATAGGCTGGAATCAAGTTTTTCCTGCTAAAGAGTGTCCGCTCTTTGAAGGAATCAAAAGCGGGAGCTACTTCTACTTCGTGCACTCCTACTATGTAAACCCTCAAGACAAAGAAGTAATTGCAGCAATAACGGACTATGAGTCAAAGGGGAAGGAAGTAGTCTTTCCTTCAGCAGTTTACAAAGATAACATCTTTGGGGTTCAATTTCACCCAGAAAAGTCGAGCAAAAATGGGTTGAAGCTTTTAGAAAACTTCAGGAGGCTGTGAGATGAGGGTTTACCCTGCAATAGATTTAATGAGCGGGAAAGCTGTGAGGCTCTACAAGGGCAAAAAAGAGAGCGTAAAAGTTTATGGAGATCCAGTAGAGATAGCTAAGGATTTTGCCAAGCTTGTGGACAAAATCCACATAGTGGACTTGGATGGAGCCTTTGAAGGAAAGCCAAAGAACCTTGATGTCGTGAGGAGAATAATAAAGGAAACTGGGTTGAAGGTTCAAGTAGGTGGAGGCTTTAGGGACTATGAGAGCATAGCGAAAGCCTACTCAATTGGCGTTGAGAACGTCATAATAGGAACGAAAGCCTTTGATTTGAAGTTTTTAGAAAAGGTAACGCAGGATTTTGAAGGAATAACTGTAAGCTTAGATGCCAGAGGCGGAAGGATAGCTGTAAAAGGCTGGGAGGAGGAGAGCTCTATAACCGTTGAAGAGGCTTACGAGATGCTCAAAAAGTACATTAATAGGTTCATTTACACGGCAATCGAAAGGGATGGCACCTTGATGGGAATTGAAAAGATTAATCGCTTTTGGGATGGAGAAGAGGTTATCTACGCTGGGGGCGTCTCAAGCGTAAGCGATGTACTAAAGCTTAGAGAGATTGGATTCTCTGGGGCTATAGTGGGGAAAGCCCTCTACGAGGGTAAAGTTACTTTAGAAGAGCTGTTAAATGTCTTAGGTGATTGAGATGTTAGCTAAAAGAATTATCGCTGCCTTGGACATAAAAGAGGGGAGAGTTGTAAAGGGGATAAAGTTTCAGAATATCAGAGACGCCGGAGACCCAATAGAGCTGGCAAAGCGCTATGAGGAGGAGGGAATAGACGAGATAGTTTTCCTTGACATTACTGCATCTTACGAAAAGAGGCAAATTCTCCTCGATTTGGTAAAGAGGATAGCCGAGGAGATTTACGTTCCTTTCACGGTTGGTGGGGGGATTAAGAGCATCGAGGAGATTAGAGAGATAATAAAGAGCGGTGCCGATAAGGTTTTCCTCAACACGGCGGCTGTTGACAATCCAGTGCTTGTAAGTGAAGTAGCAAAAGTTGTTGGGAGTGCGAATTTAGTCATAGCAATTGATGCAAAGTGGAACGGCAAATTTTGGGAGGTTTATACGCATGGAGGAAGAAAAGCGAGAGGGATAAATGCAGTAGAGTGGGCTAAAGAGGTCGAGTGTTTGGGAGCGGGTGAGATTTTGCTCACTTCTATGGGCACGGACGGGACACAGGAAGGCTTTGACATCCCCCTAACTTAAGCAATAGTCGAAGCTGTTGACATTCCCGTCATTGCCTCTGGAGGTGCTGGAAGCCCGGAGCACTTCTATGATGCATTTGAAATTGGTGCAAGCGCAGCTTTAGCTGCATCAATCTTTCACTATGGGAAATACACCGTTAGGGAGCTTAAGGAGTATTTGGCGAGGAGGGGTATGAATGTCAGACTTGAATGAGCTTATAAAGCAAGTTGCCTGGAAGAAGAGCGAAATAGTTCCTGTTATTGTGCAGAGCGTTGATGGGGAAGTTTTGACTCTGGCTTATATGAATGAGGAAGCGCTGAGGAAGACTTTAGAGACAGGTTATGCACATTATTATTCAAGGAGTCAAAAGAGAATTAGAATGAAGGGAGAGGTTAGCGGGAACGTTCAAAAAGTTAAGGAAATAAAGATAGACTGCGACAATGATGCCTTGCTTTTAATAGTTGAGCAAGTTGGTGTAGCCTGCCACACTGGCAATAGGAGCTGCTTTTACAGGAAATTAGGAGAACCAGAGAGGGAAGTTGGCGGGATTGACTATTCGTTGACAGTTTTGAGGGAGCTTGAGGAGGTCATAAAGCAACGGAAAGAAAATCCAAAAGAAGGCTCCTACACTTCAAAGCTTTTCAAAGAGGGGAAAGAGAAGATATACAAGAAATTTGGGGAAGAAGCAGTGGAAGTTTTGGTCGCTGAAGAAAGAGAGAGAATAATCTACGAAACGGCTGATTTACTCTATCACCTCCTAGTTTTGCTCGCTTATAATGGGATAAGCTTGGGTGAAGTTATGAAGGAGCTTAGGAGGCGTAGAAGGTGAGAATTAGAGAGATAGTTAAAGCTTTCGAGTCCTATAAAGTTGTTGAAGGGAACTACAGAATTTGGCTCGATAAGAATGAGAATCCTTTTGATGTCCCGACAGAGATTAAGGAAGAGATCTTCGAAGAGCTTAAAAATGTCCCTTTCAACCGCTATCCACACATCACCGCTGATCCTTTAAGAGAGAGGATAGCCGAGTTTTTGGGGTTTGAAAAGGAAAACGTAATCGTTGGGAACGGGAGCGACGAACTGATAAGCCTACTTTTGAAGCTCTTCGAAGGTGACCACATAGTCATAAGCTCCCCGACCTTTGGAATGTATGACTTCTTTGCAAAGCTTGAGGGAATTGATTTAGTTGATGTCCCATTGGATGAGCGCTTTAAGCTCCAGAACGTCGAGGACTACGCGGAAAATGCCAAGGCTATCTTTATCTGCTCTCCAAACAACCCCACAGGCAACACTCAAGAGGGGGAAAAGATAATAAGCGTCCTTGAAACCGGCGCTCCCGTGATCTTGGATGAAGCGTACATAGAGTTTGCAGAGGGCAGTAACGTTGATTTGATTAATGAGTATGATAATCTGATAGTTTTGAGGACATTTTCAAAGGCTTTTGGATTAGCTGGAATTAGAGTTGGTTATGCTGTTGGGAGTGAGGAAATAATAAACTATCTTTTACGTATTAAGCCGCCTTTCAGCTTAAATGTCATTTCAATGAAGATAGCAGAGCTTATGCTTGACCATTATGATGTAATTAAACAAAACATCAATTACATAATTAAAGAGCGCGAGCGCATCTATAAAGAATTCAAAGAGTACGCATATCCAAGCGAGGCAAACTTTCTGCTTATGCGCCTGAACGCCTATGAATTCCTTCTTGAGAGGGGCATTGTTGTGAGAAAGCTCGGCGGAAGGCTGGACGGCCACATAAGAGTTACCATCGGCAAAAAGGAGGAAAACGATGAGCTGATTAAAGCTTTGAAAGAATTCTTGGAGGTTAAATAATGAAAAAACTAAAATGGTTAATCTTTGATGTTGACGGTGTTTTGATTAATGTTACTGAGAGCTATGACTTAGCGACAAAGCTCACGGTGGAGTATTTTCTAAAAAAGCTTGGCAAAAACATTGAAGTTGACTTAGAGTTAATAAGGGCATTAAGAAAAAAAGGCGCTTTTGGAGATGATTTTAAAGTTAGTGAAGCTTTAATGTCTGGTGCTTTAAATGGAAAGTTAAGTGATTTTGTTGAGAGCTTTCCAGAGGGAGAGGGGATTAAGTGGGTTAGAGAAAAATTTGGAATTATTGTTAAGTCAGAAGAAATTGAGAGAGTTTTTAATACCTTTTATCTTGGTGAGTATTATAAAGAGAGACCTTTTGATTTTGATGGCCTATGGAAGAAAGAGAAACCGATAGTTAAGAAAAAGCTCCTAGAAAGAGCAAGTGAAAAGTTTAAGCTTGGTGTTATAACCGGAAGAAATAGACTTGAGCTTAAATTAGCCGAAGAACTCATTGGCTTCCACTTTGAAAGTGCGGTTACAAGAGAGCTTTATATTAAACCAGATCCAAAAGCTCTTTGGCATCTGGTTAGAGGAGAAAATGGAGCTTATATTGGTGATACGGTGAACGATGGCCTTTTGGTGGAGAACTACAAAAAAGAATACGGAAAGGATTTTGAGTTTATGATGATTGGCAGGGATGCCAAAGACGTGAATAATGCTATAGAAGGACTACTAGAGAAGCGGATGTGAAGTGTTCTACCAATAGCTACAGTTCACTGATGTTTTTGCATAAATATCCTTGCATTTTTACTACGTGAAATTCTCATCCCTTAGAGTAGAGGAGAGCAGATTTTTTTTAACTTGCAATATTTAATAGTTTTAAAGAATTAGCACTCTATCAAGATCTCGCACTGACATTTCTATAATACTGTCAAAAATTCAAAAGCATTTTGAAAAATATTATAAGTTATGGAAAAATGCCACCATTAAGTTGATACTAGGTGATGAGTTATGAGAATAGCAGTAATAGGTGCTGGAACAATAGGAAGTGCTGTTGCAAAGGCATTGGCTGAAGAGGGGTATGAAGTAGTAGTGACAAGGAGGAAGGTCGAGAAGGTGAAGTGGCTTGAGAGTTATGGAGTGGAGGTCTCGAATGATAATAAAGCCGCTGCTAAAAAAGCAGATATAATTATCCTCGCAGTAAAGCCAAACAAGGTCAAAAAAGTTCTTGAAGAAATAAATCCTACTGTTGAAGGGAAAATTCTCATTTCATTCGCCGCGGGGCTCTCACTAAACTTTCTAAAGAGACTAACAGGTGCAAAACTTGTTAGAGCAATGCCAAATATAGCAGTTCTTGTGAAAGAGTCTTTTACCGCGTATACAGCAAATGATTTAGATAGAAAAGAAATTGAACTTGTTGAGAAAATATTTGGTGCTTTTGGCAAGTGTGTTAGAGTTGACGAAGAATATATGGATGCCATAACCGGACTGAGCGGTTCTGGACCTGCATATGCCTCAGTGTTCCTTGAGTCGTTGATATATGGGGGGCTAAAAGTAGGTCTCCCAAGAGACATTGCCCTCTTAGCAAGTGCACAGACGCTTCTAGGCACGGCAAAGCTTTTGCTTGAAACAAACCTCCACCCGGCTCAGATAAGAGATATGGTGATAACTCCAGGAGGGACTACAATAGATGGCATCTTTGAGCTTGAAGATAGCAGGTTTAGGACAGCAATAATGAAAGCCATAGATGCCGCGACAAAGAAGTCAAGACTTCTATCACTTGAGATCAAATAAAGAGAGAAAGTTAAATTTTCGCCCTCTCAAACTTTTCCTTTCTATTCAAAGGTTTTGTAGCATCAATACCCCACTTGGTTGTAAACTTTCCCTCCCCCGAGGGATCGAGGGAAGACCCGCGAGTTTTTGGAATAATAATTAAGTCCTTATCAGCTTGGAATCTTGTAGCTATTGCCCACTCAACTTCCCTATCATCATAAATGTTAATGTCTTCATCTACTACAACAACATGCTTTAAGCTTGGATGCCCAGTGAAAGCGGCCAAAATAGCGTTCTTCCCATCGCCCTCATGTTGTTTTGTGATGCTAACCACTGCATGAAGCCACATACATCCCCCTTCTGTCAGGCGAACCCTATGTACTTTTGGAACCACCTGCTTGACGCTCTTGTATATCTGAGGTTCTTTAGGAAGGCCCATAAGCATGTAGTGTTCATAACCACTTGAAAAGAGGGCATGGAAGATTGGCCTATCAACATGATACATCTTTTCAAAAACAACAACTGGTTGCTCCCTTACGATATCATAAGTTCCAGTGATATCCACGAATGGGCCTTCTTTGTCAAGCTCCGGCAAAATTTTTGCCTCAAAGACAAACTCACTTTCAGCTGGTACAGGAATACCATTAACATCAACGACTTCCAAGGCCTTTCCAAAAGCCATCTCACTCATAGATGAAGCTATGTTGAGTTCACTCACTCCATAAGGTGGACTTGTACTGGCGGCGAGAAGTACATGTATGGGATTTCCAACAATTATTCTAACGTCAAGCTCTTCCCCGTGTTCTGTCTTTTCTTTCCACATTGCATATAAGTGGCGGGGAACAAGTCTTACCGTTGCGCTTTTCTCATCTCTTACCATGGTTCTATGGTATGATAAGTTAACAAAATCATTATCATCTTTTGCTATGTATATAGCCGAAGTAAAATAAGGCCCTCCATCCTTCGGGAAATACTGGGGAATTGGAAGTTCTTTGAGAGAAAAGTCCCTTGTGGAATTCTCAAAGAATCCAGCTCCCCTTACACTTATGTATGGCTTTGGGCTATCCATTGCATTCATCATGAAATGGGTAATTTCTTCCTTTTTTATACCAAGATATTTAGCTATTCTCTCCCTCGTACTCCACACATTGCTCGTAACTTCCCAACCGTCCACATCCTTAAAAAGAATGGGCCTATCCTTGTACTGGAGAATATAATGACTTATCTCAAATTTCTTACTTACCGGCTCCTCAATAAGCATCACTTCATCTTGAAATTGAGTGAGTATCTCTCTAAGCATGTTATCACCCTTTCAAAATTGACCCAGACTTATGATAAACTTTTTGGAAACTTCCATTTATTCAGTATTTCCTATTGAATATTTTTCAGGTAGATGGAGAAAAAGCTGTGACCTACCTCACCCTGAGGGGTGAGGCTTCGTGAGAGTTCATCATTGCTTCACTCTCACTGGCCGGTTCACGCGACCACTACCGGCTATCGCCTTGATGGGCGAATCGCCGACTACCTTATGCAAAATATTCAAAGCACCGTTCACATCACTCATTACATATACCAATAGTGAAAACTTTTAAATCCTTCAATGTTATTTTAGAGTGCTCACATCCCTCCCTTAAGGGCGAGGTTTTCGGGAGAAAAAGCTATAAAGGAGAACTCCCAAAAGTCCTATTTGAATGGCGATGAGGGTAGTTACATTGAGAATCCCAGACAAATCAGCATTGGTTTATGTGGAAAAAGCTGATCCCAAAGTATACTTTATGAT
>QMUF01000039.1 GCA_003663525.1 Thermococci archaeon
CATTTAGCAAAGATTTTGCCTTATCTATTAAGGGCCGTGTAATAAATTTGGGCTTACTTAAATTTAGATTTTCTGGAACAATTTCATTGGGCTCCATATAGACTCCCCAGAATTCTTTGGCACATTCAAATGGATAAACATAGTCAGTACCATAAATTGGAGAGTAAAGCTCAAATATCACAGCGAGCAATACTCTCCTAGCATTTTCCCCATAATATTCAATTTTTAGGTTAAACTTGCCATCTTCAAATCCATTTTCAAATATCTCAAGATGTTCCTCACATTTCATCACCTCACCTCCTAATATAGGATAGGGCATAATTCGTAGGCATGTAAAGTGAGGAACTCTCATAAATTCCAAAATCTACTTTTTGAGTGCTATAGAACACAACGTTGGCACTTTTTACTTTCAAAATTTCTTCCAGCACACTTATAGTGGAGTCCAAATCCCCAGTATCATCCACCAATGTTCCTTTAACCTCACTTGCAAACCACACTCTTCCATCTCCATATTGCCTTGTGGTGTTCAGATCAAGATCCCTACCTTCACCCACAACTTGAAGGAAATACTCAAAATACGTGTTAACTTCGTTTTTTATCATCTCTCTTTCTTCCTCTGTTAGATCTCTCCATTCAGCACCAGTATCTTTGTATTTACCAGTTTTAAAGACGTTTACTTTTATCCCGTTTTGAGCATAATTCTGCTCAAGATCATAATGGACATAAAGAACTCCTATACTCCCTACCTCTGCAAGTGGATCTGCTATTATTTTATCTGCAGCACAAGCTATCAAATATCCTCCAGAAGCTGCCATACCCCCTGTATAAGCCACTATAGGTTTTTCATAAGAAAGTTTCTTTAATTCCTTATAAATAGTTATTACCGGCCCTACATATCCTCCAGGACTTTCAATCCAGAGGACGACTCCCCCAACATTGTCATCATTCCTTATTTCTCTTATTTTGGATATTACATCAAAGGCTGCAGTTTCGTCAATAGGTCCCACCACAGGAAGAATAGCTATTGTAACATTTGTTTTCTCAGTTCTATTGGCTCTTAATTGTCCTTTTATGTATTCCAACTCTTTTTGGAGTTCTTCTATTTTTGCTTGAAGAGCTATAGTAGCATTACTCTCAACCTCTTTTACTCTCTCATTATAAACTACTGTGACATTGCCCCTCTCTTGTATGGCTTTCTGAAGCTCATTATTATTAATGTAAAGGAGAACATTTCCGATTATCGCCAATGCTAAGAGCAATGTGAGAATAAAACTAAGGTATTTCCATATCTCCCTCTCCACTAGAATCACCTAAAATGAAATAACTTTGGAAACTTTTAAATTTGGTGTTCTCGTAATCTTTATCAAAAAAGTGAAAGGTGCAAAAATATGGAGATAGGAGTCAACATATATCCACAATTTTTAAACAATTGGAAAAGCCTCCCATCCGTTCTAGCAGATTTGAAAATTAAAGATTACGATTTTGTCCAGATATTCCCCCATGCACTTGGACTAATAAAAAATGGTCAAGTTGTGGAAAGGGGTCTCCGCTCAATAGAAAATGCTCTAAAAGGAGTGGGAGTAAGTTATACTATTAGAATGCCCACTTCAGTGAATCTCAGAGATAATACCTATTATACCAGACATTTCAATGTAGCTAAAGCTGTAATTAATGTTGCAATAAAGCTTGGAGCTAAGGTAGTTGTTATGCAGAGCGGCCGTACTGGAAGATTAGACTTGGAAATAGAAGCCCTTCAACAACTTGCTGAAATGGCAGAAAATTTTGGAATCAAAATAGCTTTAGAAAACACATATAGCGTTAAAGATACCCTCTATGTAGTTGAAAGCGTCAACAAGGAAAACTTGGGTTTTGCACTTGACCTTGGTCACGCGTTCCTTAGTGCCCAAGGCAATGAAGACAAATTCTTAGAAGATGTGAAACTAGGAACAGAAAAGACAATAATCCTAATGATTCATGATAACTTTGGAAAGTTCTTTCCAAAAGTCGACCCCATTGATGCATTAGCTTACGGAGTAGGGGACCTTCACCTAATGCCTGGAGAAGGAAAAATCCCATTTGGAAAAACCCTTAGGTTATTTGGAGATGTCCCCCTTTTACTAAAAATAAAGAACCCTGAGACCTTCGCAAACCTACCAACCAAAAGAGGATTAATAGAACTATTGACCAGTATTTAAAGGGCCAATCTTTCTTTTATAATTTTTAAAAGCTCTCCAAAGGCACTCCCAATTACTTCTTTTTTTCTGGAAGGATGAGTAATATCAGAAGAGAAGTTTTTCCAAAGAATATCTACCGCTTCATCTATGCTCATCTCTCCCTCAAGCCAAGCATAAGCTATTATAGCCTCCGCTATATCCCCTTTCCCATGTTTATCTGTCCTTGGAGGAACACAATGCAGAAGGCCTGCCTTTTCAAGGCCTATTGTGAGAGAAGCATTTGGAACTCTACCAGCGTTTGGATAGCCAAGATACCTACTTAATGCCAGAGAAAAAATAAAGTTGACGAGAGAATCTCCGAACCTAGAGAGATTTTTGTCAGTGAAATCTTTAGAATATTTCATCATAACAACCCCTTATCGAATAAATAAGAATATGAAAAAATCATTTTTTTATGACTCCTTCCCAAACTTCGAGGACATCCTTAGCTCTATCAAATATTTTTTGAGCTGCTTCTTCTAAAGCTTTTTCTGGAGTTACCTTACCATCTGTGGATATTCTAAATCTTGGTTTTCTTGCCATTAGTACTGGATGTTCTATAGCGTATGCTGCAAATGTAACATGTTTGTTCTCATGAAGTGTCTCATTAAGCAAATTGGCAAATGTATGATCTTCCCCTACCAGATAAAACTCAAGCAAGTTTTTATCACGCTTTATAACTTCAATCTTCATTTCCTCTACCCTCCAACTTTTTGAGCATAATTTCCATAGCTTGCTCCTTATTCTTCACAAGTTCATATTTAAATTTATCCTCTTTATACTCTGCAACACCAAAATCAACGGCTAATTCCAAAACTTCCTGCGGATCAACACCGAAAGTGACGGATATAGGAGCAACTACCTCCCTTATTTGTCTTGTTGTTTGGAGAGAGATGTCAGTTAAGATCTCTCCAAGCTTTTTAACTAGGTTTACTATCTCACCCCAAGAAAGAGAGCTTATAAGTTTATCCCCTCTAAGATCAGCATGTTCTCCTAAAAGCTCAAGGGTTTTTGTTAATATGGGCATTGAAATGCTCACTCCGGCCTCTCTGAAGATATCATTAATATTGTATTGATAAAAGCCCTTCCTATCAGGATAGAGATGAGATCTAACCCTGTGATGTATTTCCCTAACTTTCTCCATAGCCTCTCTTATTTCATCTTTTGTCCCCTGAATATTGATTTTAAGGGAGTTCAGTTTGCCATGAACATAAATGAAGGCAGGTAACTCAAGTTTTTGGAGCTCCTTCATTAGTTCTTCTTTTTCCAAGTCATCTTTAACATGAATAACCATGACTTTCTTAGCTCTCATACCTTACACCCTATCCAATTTCAGTTTTCTATAATAAGTGGATAATTTTCTAGATTCCCTTCTCCCACATTTTGGACACACAAGTACATTACTTCTTCTCACCAGAGGCACCTTACACGAAGAACATAACGCATAGATTACACCCAAATTAGGCTCTCTTGTTGTGAGTTGTATTGGACTCTTTTCATTTGTCAAAACCTTCGCTCTTATTATGTCTCCAATTTTAAATTCACTGTTCATAGACTCCACATACCCATCCTTAACTTGAGACACATGAATCCCAGCCAATTTTGAAGTTGCTATTTCTCTATATCCTTTCCTTCCTTCAATTTTAAGCAATTCAACTATCGCCGCTTGAGACTTTACCTCTAGAACTCTAGCTATCACAATATCCCCTACCTGCGGAAGCGGGGGGACATCCGTTACTGGTTCTACTGAAATCTCTATTTTTTCTAAATCTATCTTAACTCTCCCTGCTCTTGCGGCATAGAGTTCTCCATTCTCTTCAATTATCCCTTCACCTGGAAGAAACTCCTCAATAACACCAAGATAATCACCAGGAAGAACCAATTCTCCATTTTCTACCGTTTTCTTTTTAGGTTCAACCATTCTTCCACCACCACTAATCTTAAACCAATTAAACTTTTAAGTTTATGGATAAAGAAACGGCACAAGTAAAATCCAAGACCTGTATGCAATACCAACTAGCTCTCTCCTTACCTCAAACGAGAGGTTTTCAAAATACATAAAAAGATTAATAGTAACTTTTATGTAGCTTATCTAAGTTAGGATTAGGTGGTGATATAAATGAGAATATTGCTGATACATAGCGACTACCTCGAATATGAAGTTAAAGATAAGGCCTTAAAAAAACCAGAAGAAATAAGCGAGAATCAAAAAAAGGGAAGGCTTGATGAGGTTTTAGCTGTATTTATGAGTGTTGAAAAAGTTGATGAACAAAACCCTGAAGAAATCGTGGAAAAAGCTGTAAAAGAAATAGAGGAAGTTGTTTCCCAGGTGAAAACAAATAACATTTTTGTATATCCATTTGCTCATTTAAGCAGTGAACTTGGCTCTCCTGATGTAGCCCTTAGGATACTAAAAGAAATAGAAAATGAGCTCAAAAACAAGGGATATAACGTTAGAAGGGCCCCATTTGGTTATTATAAAGCATTCAAACTTAGCTGCAAAGGCCATCCACTAGCAGAGCTTTCAAGGACAATTGTTCCTGGTGAAGCCAAGAAGGAAGAAGAAGTCCCAGAAGCTCTTAAGAAGGAAGAAGAGCTCGTTAGTTATTGGTACATATTGACACCCGAAGGGGAGCTTGTAGAGGTCGATAAGTTTGACTTTTCCGGATATGAAAATCTCAAAAAGTTTGCAAACTATGAGATAAATAAGAGCAGGGTCGTTACAGAAGAACCCCCTCACGTAAAAATAATGCTTGAGCAGGAGCTTGTAGACTATGAAGAGGGAAGTGACCCAGGGAACCTCAGGTACTATCCAAAGGGAAGACTAATCAAATCCCTTCTGGAAAACTATGTTACAGAGAAACTCATTGAATATGGCGCAATGGAAGTAGAGACACCCATTATGTATGATTTTGAACATCCTGCCCTAGAGAAATATCTCAACAGATTCCCTGCAAGACAGTATGTAGTTAAGAGCGGAGACAAGAGATTCTTCTTAAGGTTTGCAGCTTGCTTTGGTCAGTTTCTTATAAAGAAAGATGCTACAATCAGCTACCGCCACTTGCCACTTAGAATGTATGAACTCACGAGGTATTCATTTAGAAGGGAAAAACGCGGAGAGCTAAGCGGTCTTAGAAGACTTAGGGCCTTTACAATGCCTGATATGCATACAGTTGCTAAAAACTTACAGCAGGCCATGGAAGAGTTCAAGAAGCAGTACAAACTGAGTATGGAAGTGCTTAAAGGAGTTGGACTAACACCCAAGGACTATGAAGTAGCAATAAGGTTTACAGAGGACTTTTGGAATGAAAATAAGGATTTCATAGTAGATCTCACCAGAATAATTGGCAAACCGGTCCTTATAGAGATGTGGAAACAGAGATTCTTCTATTTCATACTAAAATTCGAATTTAACTTTGTAGACAATCTCGACAAAGCTGCAGCCCTAAGTACAGTCCAGATAGATGTTGAGAACTCCCAAAGATTTGGAATAACTTACTATGATGAGGAAGGACAAGAAAAGTACCCACTACTCCTCCACTGCTCCCCCAGTGGTGCAATAGAGCGTGTTATGTATGCAATACTGGAAAAACAAGCGAAACTTATGAAAAAAGGCAAAAAACCAATGTATCCACCATGGCTCAGCCCCATTCAAGTAAGGGTTATTCCGGTGAGTGAGAAGTATCTGGATTACGCCCTTTACATTGCAGGAAAACTGGAAGGTGCAAAGATAAGAGCAGACGTAGATGACAGAAACGAGAGACTCAACAAGAAGATCAGAGAAGCAGAGAAGGAGTGGATACCATATATAATCGTAGTAGGGGAGAACGAGAAAAGAATGGGAGTTATTACAGTTAGAAAGAGGGAAGACAACAAGCAGTACGAGATACATGTTGAAGATTTGATAAAAGAGATAAAACAGAAAACAGAAGGATTCCCATACAAACCAAGACCCCTACCTCCACTGGTAAGTATGAGACCAAAGTTCAGGGGATGATCTCCCCCTTAAACTTTATTTTTGGATTAAGAAGAAAAAGAAGGGATTCATTCCTCCTAAGCCTTTGGCTCACCGAACATCTCATTCAGAAAAGCTCGTGCTTCTGGGGCAAACTTGTTTTGGGGAAGTTCCTCTCCAAATTTGTTGAAGATTTTCCCTTCAAGGAAATTCAACTCAAAGATCTCGTACTCTTCACTGTCTTTTTTTGCAACACTAATGCCGTGTTTGGCAAGATGCTCCGGAACGCTCTCAATATCGACATATTTTCCGCATTTTTCACATTTGTAGAACTGCCAGAATACATAATCCTGTCCATTCATCATGTTGCTTTTGAGATGTCTTATCAAAGGACCTCCCAAATATTCATAGGTGTCCTCTTGCATGAGCCTTCCATCTCTCTCAATAACTCTAAACCCACTCCATACTATGTGATCGTTAATATCCATAAGGGTGGCCTTTAAAAATCTCTCGGAAAGTATGAAAACACCATTTTTAATATAAAATGTATTGTTGTTTGGAAGAACTGCAATATCGATTCCTGGCCCGTCTTTTTGTTCACTTAGTTTTTCAGCCTCCTCTTTACTTCCTACAACACTTATTCTTATGGGAAGTTCGCTTTTCCTGTGATGCCCTATAATCTTGTCTTCATAAATATGCCAGTGGTAATCATCCAATGCCCGTATTTTTGTATAAACCCTTTTCACATCTGCATTCAGCTCACTGTATTTCATTCGCACCACCACTAATAGTTCATCCTTAGAATTAATAAGTCTTCCCGGAAAAATTTAAAAAGGGTTACAATAGCGAAAAAATCTTTTAAAGTCTAAAGAAGAGAAGGATATGGAGTGATACAATGCTTCCACAAGAGGTAGAAGAGCTCATAGGAGAAATGAGTGAAGAGCGAATTCGGGGAGCTTCTTACCTTGCAAAGATGGGGGCTAAAGCTTACGCAAGACTCGCTGAGATTCTTGAAGGGGAAGAATTCCTTAACGGGTTAAAAGAACTAGGAGTTGAAATCCTTAATGTGAACCCAACAATGGCCTCCCTTTACAACCTAGTGAGATTCATTCCAATAATTGATAATCCCGAATTCGTAGCTGCAAAAGCCAATGAGTTCATACGATTAAGTGAAGAGGCAAAACGTGAGATTGGAAACATTGGAAGTGAACTTATAGACCAGAATGAAATTATAATCACTCATTCTTATTCTTCAACGGTTCTTGAAATCTTAAAAAAAGCCAAAGAAAAAGGAAAGGCCTTTAAAGTAATTATAAGCGAAAGTGAACCTGATTATGAGGGAGTAGTTTTTGCCAAAAAACTTGAAGAGTTTGAAATTCCATTTGAGGTCATAACAGACGCACAGTTAGGCCTCTTTGCAAAGAAAGCAACCTTGGCTTTGGTTGGAGCCGATAATATCACCAAAGACGGCTATGTATTCAATAAAGCCGGGACATATTTACTAGCTCTGGCATGTAATGACAATGGTATTCCATTTTACGTGGCCGCTGAGACCTTTAAAATCCATCCAGAAGCAAGAGCAGAGGAGATTAAGATCATCGAGAGAAAATTCAAGAGAGACCATATGATAATACGAAACTATCTCTTTGATGCAACACCTTGGAAATACATAAGAGGGATAATAACAGAACTCGGAGTTCTTATACCTCCAAAAGAGATCTAAAAATAAAAAGCAACATTTAAAAGTCTAACTCATTAAGGCAGAGAGAGTTAGCTTCATCCTAGCATATCTACAATCTTATCCCAAATCTTTTCCGCAACCTCTCTCTTGCTCATAAGCGGAAATTTCTCATAACTATCTCTGGCAACCCAGTAAACTTCGTTTACCTCGCTTCCAAAGGCTACCTCCCCTCTATTTGCTATGACCACATCACTCTTTGCCTTCTCTATTTGCTTCCTTGCTTGTTCAATAAGCTCTTCCTCACTGACTTCATACTCGGCTTTGAAGCCTACAAGAAACACATCTGACTGGAGCTCTTTAACCCTCCGAATTATTTTCGGCGTTGGAACGAGTTCAAGAGTTAGAGTTTGACCGCTCTTTATTTTTTTATTTGCCTTCTCTCTTGGAGTGAAGTCGCTTACAGCCGCAGTTAAAATCACGATGTCGTATTTTTTGCTTGATAGTTCCCCCTCTATGGCTTCAAGCATCTCTTCAACAGTCTCCACCTCAACCTGCTTTTCCACGAAGCTCGATACACTCCCATTTGTTTTGATTAGAATAACTTCAGCCCCTCTAAATTCGGCCTCCTCAGCAATGGCAACACCCATCCTACCGCTACTCTTATTGGTGATAAACCTTATTGGGTCTATATACTCCTTAGTCGCTCCAGCTGTTACGAGAACCCTTTTACCGCTTAAATCTTTCTTGTGGAGGTTTTTAATTACACGGTAAACAATCTCCTCAACGCTTGCCACTTTTACCTTCCCTTCCTCAAATCTCGGGTCAATAAACTCAACTCCAAGCTTTTTGAGCTTTTCTATGTTCTCTTTGACTATGGGATGCTCATACATTGTAGAGTGCATGGCTGGAGCAATCATTATCGGGGTATGGGCAAAAGCAGTTGTTACGACAGTTGTAACTGGTGTATCATCAATTCCACAGGCTATCTTTGAAATGGTATTGGCTGTTGCAGGACAGACCAAGACTAAATCTGCTTTATTTTCATGCTCTCCCACCAATTCAACATGCTCCACAAATCCCGTAATTTCTGTGACAACTGGATTGCCAGTAGCAAATTCCATAGCATAGGGGTGGATTATCTTTTGGGCACTTTCACTCATGACAGCATAAACTTCAGCCCCATGTCTTATGAGCTCCCTTGCGAGCTTTACACACTCAACAGCCGCTATACTTCCAGGTATAGCAAGAACTATTTTCTTCCCAACAAGCTTCCTGCTCTTTGTGGCATGTATAAGCTTGACATGATGAAGCATTTTTCTCACCAAGATAGACTTGGAAGGGAGAATATTTAAGGTTGCTGTTTTATGGGGAAATCCTTCTAAACTCCCTATACAGAAGAGAAAGCTGTCTTTCCTCAAGAGCCCTTTCATCCACAACAAGAACAAGAATCGAATTCCTCAGTAAAATATGATCCTTCAAATTAAGAAGGAATTTAAAAGTCGGTTCAAGCCCATTTTCTAAGATAAGATACTCCACTCCATCAAAAATTAGACCATGCTCATGTGTAATTGTTGCGACTACCCAATGAAGAATTTTCTCAAGATGTGTCGGTCTAACTGAATTCTCTTTCTCGATTTTGCTTATCCACAAACACGGAAAATCGTATTTTTCAAAAAGATGAAGATTTCTGGCAATACCAACAAGCTTTTTATCCTTTAAAAGATTAGCAATAAGATAGTCAACGTTCAACGAGGGATAGACCCATGCTCCAGAAGAAAGAGGGGTCTCCTGTTGCTTTGGTTTTTTGTTTGTATCAAGAATTCTAAGAAAATTTCCTAATACTCCCAAAACAAAGGGAAGAGAAGAGAGGATAAAGTAACCTTCTAAAAGTTCCTGCCCCAAAACAAGAGGTGGATTCATAAAATTCATCCAATTCATACCACTCTCACAATTGTATTATTGAAGTACGTTCTTTATAAAATTATTGCTTATAAGTTTTCAACAAGTTGAAGAAGTAATAAATACCAATACAATATTCATCTTTCCCTTACTGCATCTTCCTCGAACTTCTTTATCTCTTCCTTGGTCCCAACCCACACTACTATAACTGGCTCAACCGTTATCATGCCGTCCTTTATCATCGGCTTTATTTCATTTATAGCCCTCTCAATCATATGTCCTCTGTCCACAGCTTCAATTATTATTGGCAAATCCGTGGAAAGTCTTAAAACGTCACTTGAGTGCACTCTGCTCTTTTTTCCAAACCCGTAAATACCCCTATAAACAGTGGCCCCAGCAAGTCCCATTTCTCTCAATTTTTCCACTATTGACTTATAGAGCGGCCTGCCATGCCAAGCATCGTTCTCTCCTATATAAATTTTCATTCTTAGAGTATTCCAGTGCTCAATTTCTACCATACTTTCACCTCCTTGCAAGAACAAACCCTAAGAATACTAAGCTTACAGTTATTATAACGTTTGCCGAGATGTTTAGAAGGGTAAGAACATGTTCCCTTTCTCTCAAAAGGTTAAAATTCTCATAGGAAAAAGTCGAAAAAGTGCTCAAGCTGCCACAAAATCCCGTTCCAAAGAATGCCCTCCAATTAGGAGAAACCTCGTAACCAAAGAAGACCACGCCGTAGAGATAGCCTAACAGGAAGCTAGCTATGCTGTTTACCAAGAGGGTTCCTATAGGGAAGTCTTTGTAAACAGGGGACAGACCTGTGATGCTGTAGCGCATTATGGCACCAAGCATGCCCCCAACGCCAACTGCCAAGAGAACTTTAGCATTCATTTTTTACCCTCCCGAATCCCAATATTAAAAGCTTAAAATGTCATTAAGTGCCCTCAAAGCTCTATAAGTGTTCTGAAAGTTTGAGATGCCCATTTCGAGACTCCTTCTAAAGCCCCCATTGGGATTTTGAAGCGTCCTTATGAATTGAATATGGCCCTTCACATACCGCGGCTTTTCTCCAAGGAGTTTTAGGGCCCTCAATGCATAGAACGTTGGCTCCAAGTAGGGTGGAAGAGAGTATGGAACCTCTGTAAAGCCTCCATGCACCTCGCATCTGTGAAAATGTTTAGTTTTTGGGACTCCATAACCTAGAGAATTGAGTGCAAATATTGCCTGGTACGTCATGGTAGTTGTAGCTTGGTTTACTCCGTAGGCATTCTCTTTTCTAAAGTTTTCAACGAAATTCTTTATCCTCTCTTTCCCCTCCGAGGAGAGTCTATAATCTACCGCTTTAAATGCTCTAAGAACCCAGTATGTTGCTTCAAGCGGAGTTGCAGTCCCAAATTCCTCACTACCTCCAAGGCCTATTGCAAATTCACCTTCAAGAGGTTTATATTTCTTAAACACCAACGAAAGACCTTCTTTCGCAAGGTCTTTTGCTCCTAGAATTGCAAGCCCTTCAACGGCCATGGATATTGCAACAGCAGCTTGTTGTGGCTTTAAAGACTTGTGGAGAAATCTTATAGTCTTTTCTTTCTCCGACACCTCCATGCCCAACAGGTCATAGATTTTAACTGCATAGTAGGTGTCGTTTATGTTTGTCTCATTTAAGAGGGAGACGAAACAGTAGCCTCCATCTTCGTGTCTTCTCTCTTCGATATATTTCAAAACTCCCCTAAGATTTATATAATCCTCTAGCTTCGAGCCCATTCTACCGCCTCCCAAACTTTTAGCGGAGAACAGGCGCCATCAGCCCTTATTGGGCGGTTCAGGCTCGAAGCCCCGGGCGGACGCCATCGCCCAAGACAAATTCTTAGGTAATTTTATAAGC
>QMUF01000040.1 GCA_003663525.1 Thermococci archaeon
CCGTAGGGCCTGGACCCGTGTCTCAGTGTCCATCTCCGGGCTCCTGCTCTCACAGCCCGTACCGATCTTCGGCTTGGTGGGCCATTACCCCACCAACTACCTAATCGGCCGCCGGCCCATCCTCGGGCGGACATAAGTCCCTTTCGGCCTGAGGACCTTCCAGTACCTCAGGTCTATGGGGAATTAGCCCCAGTTTCCCGGGGTTATCCCCCTCCCGAGGGTAGGTTACCGACGTGTTACTGAGCCGTCCGCCGGTGGTGCCCCAAAGGGACACCCCCGTGACTCGCATGGCTTAGTCGGACCCCGATAGCAGTGGCCTCCGGCAGGATCAACCGGAATTGCTATTAGGAGTACGGCCGGTGGGACTTCCCTCAAGGGGAAGTACCATAAAACCCATTCGGGGTTTGGTCGGGATGTTGGACCTGCCTTACCCCCAAGGGGTCCCCTTTCGGGTTTCCTTGGGAGTGCACTCTGCTGTACCCAAGGCTGGAGGGCGGGGTTCATTGTTGGGTGCTTTGCACCAACTCCCCTCGACGCCGCCGTTTTATGCCTGGGTTGTGGGCACCCTTATTCGGGCGCTCCACCCTATAGGTTGATACCCTCACAATAAAAAATTTTTGCAAAGCCTTGAAATGCGAGACTTTTACCAAAAAAGACACAAAAATGGAAATGAAACTTCCAAAAATTAACAAATATAAATTAAAAACTAGATACTCAAAATGTCTTCTACAAGGCTTATTTTTGAAACTGGAGTAGGTATACTATTTGTAACTGCAAGTTCATCCACTGCTTTGCTAACCCTTTCAATAGCCCCCTCAGCAAAGACTCCATGAGTGGCCACTACAAATACCCTACTTGCACCCATTCCTTTAAGTATGTTAGCTGCCTTTATCATTGTCCCCCCAGTACTTATGATATCATCAACTATCAGTACATTTTTTTCTTTTACGTCAACCTCAACTGGTCTCATCTGAACCTCAGTGGGTGAGATACGTTTCTTTTCAAAGTAACTAAATTCCAAGCCAAGAATATTGGCCACAGTTTTTGCTCTTTCCAAGGCCCCCCTGTCCGGGGCAAGGACTACCCCTTCCCCAAGCTTATCTTTGAAATAATTAGCTATAACCTTAGCAGGACTGACATTTAAGGCTTTGCCAGGGAAGTACTCCAAGGTTTTTGGATTATGGAGGTCAAACACATAAAGCTCATCGTAATAAAGAGATATAGCTCTCATGATAGCCCTAACACTTATAGGCTCACCTTCTTTGGAAACTCTGTCCTGTCTAGAGTATGCTAAATAAGGCACAACTGCTTTGAGATGTTTAAAGCCTTTCTCTCTAAGTGCATCACCTAAAAGTAAAAGCTCGACAAGATGTTCATTTTGAGGCCTGAACATAGATTGAACTACTACTGCCTCTTTTCCATCTCCTAGCACCCTAACATATTTTTCCCCATCCGGAAAGGTCTTTACCTCACTCTCAATCAACAATTTACCAAATTTTTCTACTTTATTTTTGATTTCTTCAGCCATGTGAGATGCTCCACTTCCAAGTACTACCCTCATTTTCACCACCAATAAGAGTTCTCGCCTACTTTAATACCTTTTCTCATACAAGAAGAACTGCTATAATCCCAGCGAGGAAAATGCCATCAAAAGTCCCCGCTCCACCAATGCTCACCATCGGAGCTCCAAGCTCTTTGAGTTTGTTCCAATTTAAAAGATCTGCACCTATCAAAACTCCCATAGTACCACTTGCATATGCAATAAGGGGTCTGTTATCCCCTCCAAGTAAAAGGGCAAGAATTGCTGCTACTAAAGGAGGAATAAACATTGGAATAGCTATTCCTAATCCCCTTACAGGTCTAGAAAACGCTTTGCTCACTATAGTGGATATTAAAATGGCCATAGCCATTCTAGTAAGGAGGAATGTTTCATCCAAAACCAAAAGCCTCAAGACTTCATACAGAACCACGCTCAACGGTACAAAAGCACCACCAACATTTATGCTCACTATAGTTTTTTGTTCTCCCCAGTCCACATATGGAACAGGATATGTTATCCCAAAGAAGGAGACTTTTGTCATTCTTACAACCGGGCCATAACTCTTTATTTCTTTGATTGGTATGTTTATGAAACTCCCTATTAGAGCAGCCCAGAATAAAGTGAATGCTACCGGCAAAGGAAGTCCCAACTTTTGGAAGGCAATGGTTATCGTGCTGGCAAACAGGATGAACAGTAAGGGTAATAAAAGAATGAATAGAATTAAAAATGGCAATGTTAAAGGCAAGAAGAAGTACCTTTTCATTTTTTGAGCCTCCCAATGATTTCAATTTCACAAGTCCTACTTATATTAGGAAATCTACAATTAATCTCAGTCATTTCTTTTCCAATCTTCCAAATCTCCTCTTCAACTATTAAGAATACACATGACTCTCTAGGTTTTACCTCTTTCATATGACTTCAAATTGAAATAACTATAATCCCTTTATAAAATCAACGTCACGTGGGAAAGATTTAAGTGGGGTTTTAATCTATTATCTGCGGAGGCTGCGCCTATGAAGATTATTTGGTATGGGCATGCGTGTTTTTGGATTGAAATAAATGGTGTGAAAATCCTCATAGACCCTTATGAATATGTTAACGACGACGCGATAGATGGTGTTGATTACATCTTAGTGACTCATGAACACACTGATCACTATGGAAAAACTCCTCTTCTAGCTAGACTTAGAGACGCTACAGTAATAGGACCAAAAACAGTTTATTTAATGGCAATAAATGATGGGGTGACTAAGGTCAGAGAGATAGAAGGGGGACAAGAGATAGAGTTAGAAAATAACGTGAAGGTCAAGGCAATTTTCGTAGAACATCCTTCCAGCCAGTATCCTCTTGGATATATTATCTCCAATGGAAAAAGAAGAATTTTCCATCCCGGGGATACCTATTACAGCCCGATTTTTAAAAACTTGCGTGGAAAGATTGATATTTTCTTTGTTCCAATAAGTGGGAGATCAACTGCAAATATAAGAGAAGCTGCAAATATCATAGAAACCATGCGACCAAAAATAACAATACCCATGCATTATGGAACATACAATGAAGCCGACCCAAATGAACTCATTAATGAACTCCGAGAAAAACGAGTTTGGAGCCTAGTAAAAATTCTGGAAATTGGAAAACCTTTCGAAGTTTAATGGTGTAGACAATGTTAACCACGGGCAGCAAGAACTTAGATAGTCTATTAGGCGGAGGAGTAGAGAAAGGAATTCTAACACAAGTATACGGCCCATTTGCTACTGGAAAAACAACTCTTGCTATGCAAATAGGTCTTTTAAATGAAGGAAAAGTAGTTTATATAGATACAGAAGGAGGATTTTCTCCAGAGAGATTGGCCAAGATGGTTGAGTCAAGGAACATGAATCCCAATTCCACTCTCCAAAAGTTTCTAATATTCGAAGCCTTTGACTTTAAAGAACAGAAAAAAACAATCTCGAGTCTTAAAAAAATCGTCAATGGAAAGTTTTCTATGATCGTTGTTGATTCAATAACAAATCATTATCGTGTCGAGGAAAAGAAAAGCTCAATGACAATAGATCTCGGAAAACAGCTTCAGATACTTTCATGGCTTGCAAGAAAGTATAATCTTGCCGTCATTGTCACAAATCAAGTATACTTTGACTCAAAACAGAACATCCTAAAACCACTGGCCGAACACATCATGGGGTATAAATGCAAAGACATCCTGCGCTTAGAAAAATTACGGCCAGGTTTAAGGATAGCAGTATTAGAAAGACACCGTTTCAGGCCTGAAGGAGGAATTGTGCACTTTAAAATAACAGATAAAGGAATAGAGGATATAGAAAAAACTAAATCTTCTCAAACAACTCTTGAGTGAGCCTTAATATGGCCTTATAAAGCTTTTCACTTATAAGGCCATCTTCATAGTGCACTTTTAGTTCTTCTTTGTCAATTATCTCCTTATTTCCATCGGGCCACTTTACAATATCCACCTCTAAGTCAATATATCTGGCCTTGTCTGGATAAACTTCGACTGGTGTACAAATATTGTAGTACTCTCCCTTAAGATTCCCCTCTTTATCATAATAGCCGTGCTTAAACCACCACTTACCATCTTCTATCTCGGTTATTGCATAATCACCGTTTTCAATGGGAATGTCAAGGCCATCATAGAACTTGCCTGGCTTTAAGTGTCTTTTGACTTTAAGTCTAATCGGGTTTAATGAGATCTCTAAAATCTCCCCCGGCCCTATTCTAATCACTTGGCCATCGGGTTTAACATGCTCGAACCTAAATATCCATCCAGTTTTTGGCCCTTTATGATTGGTTAAGGCCTCTAAAAATCCATCACTAACTTTTTTACGCTGGGATGGCATTTTACTTAAAATACCTTCTGCTATTTCAACTGCAAATCCAAGTTCTGGGTCATACGCTTTGAATTTATGATGACCCCCTATTGTTGGAACCACAGTGTTTCTAATGTCATCAAGCTTTGATTTGGTTGCCCCCCCAAACTCCACTTCATATACATCTCTTCCTTCCACAATCTGCGCTGGAGCAGAGTATTTATCTATATCCTTAAGTCTCTTAGCAATTTTCGAGAGTTTAATGAGTTCATCCTTTAACAAATTCCAATCTTTATATGCTGCAGCTGTCCTCCATAGAACCCCCCAGTCCCCCAGATCCACGCTTAAGCCAAGTATTCTGAGTCTTTCTCTCTCATTTTGATCTCTAATTTTCCTTGAGATCTTTACATGTTTCTGTGTACCAATTGGTTTTGGAATAAGCACTGCATAGTCCCCAGGAATCGTGACTAAGACACTCAAATGAGGGAGCAAGTTCTTCTTTTTGACCTGAACCAGCACTTCATCTCCTTCAACCGCATCCGGAAGTTCTTCAATTAGCAATGTTCCAATAGCACTCCCTATATCTACATACACATATCTGTCGTCCCTTTTAACCACCATACCTTTATATACTCCATAAAGCTGGTACGGAATTTTCCTAAAGAAAACATCCAAAAATTTTTCTTCAAAAACTTTTTTTACCTCCTCAACCCTTGTACCAACTAAAACTATACCGTGAGAGTCTCTTTTGTCTTGGATATCTACATCAAATTCATCATATACCTTCTCAATGTTGAACCTTTCGACAATCCTTTGGCTTGGCTGGCTTATCTTAAACCCTTCCTCAAGTAGAACCTTTGTTAATGCTGTACTGTATATCCCTCTAATCCTCACCGAAACCTCTGAGTTTGTAGACATATTCACCACCTCTTTCCCGCTTTTCCACAACATCAATGAGCATCAAACCTTCAAGGATTCTCGTGGCATGTCCTCTTTCCACACCACTATTCTTCTCAATATTCCTAACTTCAACCCATAGCAAACCTTTCGAATGCCAGTCTCTCAAAGCTTCTTCTACTTTATGAACCCATGAAGGGTGATAATGAAGATAATACACGAAGGATAGCAAGTTAGCCACGGTTTTTTCCAATATTTCTATTTTTTGCATTTTGTTTAAGATATTTGCCGGTGGTAGTTTCCTCTCTTCACTTATAAATATAAGCCCTTCAAGCTCTCCATTCAATTTTTGGATTGATTGAGTTATAGAATAATCATAAATCCTATAAAACTGTAAAAGTCTCTGAAGTGAAGCATTTACCTTTGACCTTTCACTAAAGCTAATTTTGGGATTTTCAACAAGTGAGAAAAGCTCCTCTACATGAAACTTCATTTGGTGTTCGTTTTTTTGAAGTTCTCTTGCAAAGACCTCGAAGTCTCCCCCTACTAATGAGGCCAAACTAACCATTTCAGACGCAGTATCAAATTTTCTCTCAATTACACTATATAGAGAAGAGAGCACATCTCTAAGTTCCTCAAAGCTCCAATTTGATGAAAGTGAATATAATCCCAGAAAAACTTTCTGAAATTCCTTATGAAGAGTTTCCGCCTTTTTAACAACTTCACGAATTTTTTCCATATCCATTATAATCCCCCCTGTAAGTATATACATCCCTATTGTTCTTTTACTTTTCGCACCATGTTATGTTAACATAACTGTTTATCCAAAAGCTTTTTTTAAATCAAAAAACTTTAATTATCAGAGGAAAAACTATGACATTGGTAGATCGCTTTGGGAGACCAGTCACCAATTTAAGAATTTCACTTACCAATAAGTGCAACCTAAACTGTTTTTACTGCCACAGAGAAGGACAAACGCTCGATTTTCAAGAAATGAGTCCAGAAGAGATAGAACTAATCGTCAAAATAGCTTCAAAGCTAGGGATAAGAAAGGTGAAGTTAACAGGTGGAGAACCTACTATAAGGAATGATGTGGTGGATATAGTAAGGAGAATCAAACCATATGTAGTTGACCTCTCCATGACCACCAATGGGACAACCATAAAAAGTCTAGGAAGGGCTTTAAAAGATGCAGGACTTGACAGGGTCAATATTAGCTTAGATACGTTAAACAAAGAAAAATACAAACAGATAACCGGTTTTGACATGCTATCACAAGTAGTGGACGGAATAAATGCTGCAGTCAAACTTTTTTATCCCGTTAAGCTCAACATGGTGGTTATGAAAGGCCTCAATGATAATGAAATCTGGGATATGATAGAGTACACAGCTAAAAAAGGAGCAATTCTTCAGCTTATTGAAATTGAAGTCCCCAGAGAGATGGAAGATTCCTGGTTTTTCAAGAAGTACTTTTACCCCCTAAAACCACTGGAAGAAGAGTTTGAAAAGATAGCTATAAAAATAAAAGAACGTAAGATGCATAGAAGGAAAAAATACTTCATACCAACAAAATATAGTACAGCAGAAGTTGAGGTTGTAAGGTCAATGCATAATACTATTTTTTGTGCCAACTGTACAAGGATAAGATTAACATCAACAGGACACTTAAAAACATGCCTTCTAAGAAGAGATGACTTAATAGACGTAGTAACCCCAATAAGAAACGGTGCTAGCGAGGGAGAGATTATTAAGATTTTTAAAAAGGCGGTCCTTATGCGAGAGCCATATTGGAAGTGAAAGATATTTAAATAAGTTTGAGGTACTCCTCTTATGGTGATAGCGTGTACTTGAATCTTCTCGGAGTTCTAACGGGCTCATCCCTTACAATAATAGGGGGAATTCTTACTATAAAAGCTTTCAATTATTATAAAGAACTACACGAACCTGGAAAAAGCCTAGCTAGAACTTTTTTAGTTTCTACACTCCTGTTTACTATAGGCTCAATTGCCGTTATAGCCGATTCTCTAACTGCAATTCAGTTATGGGAGATAGAGCTCATATGTTACACCCTATCCTACTTACATGTGGTGTTATCTGTCATTTATTATCTACGCATTCTAAAATTAGAATCTCAAAAGACAAAAATAGGAAACTTATCAAAAAAGGAAAGAAAAGCAACTTTACCTATAAGTGGAGTATATGTGTTTAAAAAGCCCCCAACCCCTAAAGGGTTAACATTTCTGGTGAGACACTCAAACGGATTGCTTGCCATAAGTAGAACAAAAAAAGAATTATGGGTGAGAAAATACCAAATAAAACCAGATAAATTTGTTTGGCTAAGTAGAATAGAAACGAACGATAGTACTGACCCTTCAAAGCTCCATGTGCTACAAGACATTATCCTCAAATTTTTACAAGAAAAAGGAGGAAAAGCAGTTGTGTACTTTGAGGGAATTGAATACCTCATACTGTACAATGACTTCACTTCTGTTGCAAAGTTTCTCTTTTCAATCAAAGACTACATAATCTCCACTAACTCACTTTTAATCCTATATCTATCATCCAACATCCTTGAACAATCTCAAGAATCAATCCTCCTAAAGGAGTTTGAACAAAACTCCGAAGAAGACCTTACTAGAGAAATTTATGAAAAACTTCTTGTCTCAGCCATAGAGGGAGAAAAAGATGCCAGCAGTGAAGGTAAAAAAGAATGAAGCCGAAAAAATAAAGAAGCTCCTAAAGAAAGAAGAGATTTATGACGGAAAGCGGCGACCACAAAGAGTAAAAAATTACATACTATTCCCTGTAACAGATCCAAAAAAAGCACAAGCTTTGGGGTTTGAAGTGATCGACATTGACCTCCCCATGCGTCCGGAGAGACAGATATACAAGAATCTCGAGAGTTTCTTAAAGGAAAAGTTCACAAATGAGGAATTATCCCACTTAAGGCGCTATGATATAATCGGAGACATCGCAGTAATCCAAATTCCTCCGGAAATTGAACACAGAGAAAAGGAGATAGTGGAAGGCCTCCGCAGGGTACATCCATTTCTTAAGGTTGTAGCAAAAAAAGGATTTCACACTGGAGCATTTAGAATCCGAAGATACTCAATAATTTGGGGAGAAAAGAGACTGACCACGATACATAAAGAGAACGGAGTAAAAATAAAGGTCAACCTCAGCAGAGTTTTCTTTAACCCAAGAATGAAGGGAGAACGTTACAGACTTGCTCAAATGGTCAGAAATGGCGAGAAAATATTTCTAATGTTTGCCGGTATTCTTCCATATGCCCTTGTAATTGCAAGATACAAAAATGTAGATATAACCGCAGTAGAGCTTAACGAAGAGGCAGTAAAACTCGGTCTTGAGAATCTCAAGCTGAATAAAGGCAAACTTAAAGGAAGAATACATCTAATCAAGGGAGATGTGTTTGAAGTTGGCCCTAAACTCGAGACTTTTGAGAGGGTAATAAGCCCTACTCCAAAAGGGGTTGATGCTCTAAGACTGGCCTTAGAAAAAGCGGAGAAGTGGGTCCATTATTATGATTTTGTTCATGAGAACGAGATAAGAAAATTCAAGGAGAAAATTTGCCGGGAATGTAGGGAACTTGGAAAAAAATGTGAAATAAAAGTAAGGAAGGTTTCTGATTACAAACCACATGTGTTTAAAGTATGCGCTGATATTAAACTCTACTAAAACATCAAAAACAAAAGGAGTAAGCTCACTTCTTTAAGAAATCAAACAAAGTGACCTGTTTGCCTTTCTTGTCTTTTTTCTCTTCTGTAATTTGATCTTTAGAGTCTAGCTCCTCTTCTTTACTCTCTTCAGGCTCTTCGATTTCCACTTCTCCTTCTACTTCCTCTGTTTCTCTAGCCTCCTCCTCTACTCTTTCTATTTTTTCCATTACCTCTTCAACTTTAACTTCAAGCTCAGTTTTCACTTCTTTAAGTTTTCTATGGATTGAAAGCATTTTTCCCTTTATTTTACCTACTTTTTCTTTATCTTCAGTCAAAAACTCGATTTCTTTATCTCCCAATTCCAAGAAGACTGCTATATGGGAAGCTACATCCAAATTACTGCTAAATATTGACTTAAATATTTGCATGGTTTCAATAGCCTCGAGTTTGCTCATATGCATTCCTTTCATTATTTTTTTCACTATTGAATCTCTAATAGAACGTTCTTCTTTTGTATCCCTCAATATCCTAAGGGTTTTTGGAGGATAAAATCTTATGAATCCTTTCTTTTTAATGCCAGCCACTGCAACTCCAGCGGTCATCATATCCATGGCATATTTCCAAAGCCCATAGCTCCCCGTTCTTTTGGCCCGCCCTAAATAGATATCCGCCCTACTAATAGCATCATAAGCCTTCGCAATGTCCTCAGGTTTGTAATAAACATAGGGAATATTCTCATCCAACCAAAGGAGAACTTCATCCGGAGTATTATCAAGATTCACAATGGCCATTTTGGCCCTCTTGGTGTTGTCGGTTGCAAATATGGTACCCAATGCTTCAAAGATAGATTTTTCAACATCCCTATAAGCTAAAATAACCTCTGCATCTTCTACCCCACCACTTACAACAGTTTGGAGGTCATTTATAGCCGCTCTTAAATCACCTCTTGCTCTCTGGGCAATCATTTGAAGAACTTCCTTAGGAACAAAAATACCTTCAGCTTTAGCTATTCTAAATAGTGCCTTTAAAATATCCCTCTGGCTTAACCTCTTATACTGCACGATTTCCGCTTTATTCCTTATTTCTATCGGGACTTCCCAGTATCTGTTGGCAGACATCATTATTGGATTCTGCGCTTTACCTATGAGCTTGGCTACTTCTTTGGCCCCACTTGGTTCTATGTTATCAACCTCATCCAAGAAGATGAGCTTCCTTCTCCTCCCAAAAACGTCCATTGTATATGCAGCGTTAAGGTAGCGCTCTATTTTCCCGAAAGTTCTGTCATCACTTGCATTGAGTTCAATTACCTCAAATTTATATTCATTTGCCAATGCATGCACTGTAGCAGTTTTCCCACTACCTGGAGGCCCCGCCAAGAGAAGAGCCTTCTTTTTAGGAATTCCATGGAGCCATTCTTCAATCCATGGCTTGATCTTTTCTAAGGCCTTATTCTGGTTAACAATATCCACAAGTCTCTTTGGCCTATACTTCTCAGTCCAAGGGAGCATTTGCACTCACCTAATCCTTGCCAAGCAATGTGAATTGGGCAAGTAACGCCTCAAGTTGAATCATTTCATTGGAACCTTCCACAAGTCTAAAATTGTATTCACCAATCTTATCTGCGAGGGCTACCTTCTTTGGTTCGCTTATTGGGAGGTTAAACACCTCTTTGTGCATTTGTATGAGAACATCCTCTCCGCTCAAACCTTGCTTTAAGAGTATTTCCCTGAGCTTGTCCCTAGCTTTGAGGAAGTTCCCTTCCAACGCTAGGAGCATCATTTTCCTAACGTCTTCTGGTCTAGCCCTGCTCGCGACGAGGAAGATGTTCTCGTCCGTTATCCTCATATCTAATGCGGCCGCAGCTTGGAGAACATTTATTGCTCGTCTTAAATCTCCTTCAGCCACATAGAGTATCGCTTGAAGGCCTTCCTCGGTCAGCTCAAGCCCCTCGTTTTCAACTATGTATTTCAATCTCCTTGCAATGTCCTCATCTTTTAATGATCTAAAGCGGAAGATTGCACATCTCGATTGTATGGGTTCGATGATCTTTGAGGAGTAGTTGCAGTTGTGGCTTACGAGTCCGTTGGAGATAAAGCTGTGATCCCTCACGCACGTCACGTCGTAGACGTCGAGGTAGCCGAGCTCCTCCTTCTTGATGAGCCTCTGGACAATGTAGCCCTCGAAAACCCTCTCCCTCACGAACTCTTCGAACGTCATGAAGTCCCTTGTGAGGCCTAATGGAATGCCCCTGAGCCTGTTTACGACGAAGTCCCTCTTAACACCGAGAACCCTAGCAGTCTGGGTCGGGTTGGTCGCCCTTGCCAGCTCCATGGCCTTCTCCGCAACCTCCGGGAGAACGAGCTCCTTGTAAGTAAGCTTAATTCTAAGATACTCTCCAACAAGCCTCGCGTAGGCGTCTTTGAAGTAGGCGTAACCGACCCTCGTGAGGAAGTGGAGGTAGTTGCCGTCGTTTGGCGTAATGACGAGGCGGACGATAAACTTGTCCTTTCTCTCGGCGGACGAAACTATGACCTTTGAATCAACGTCGAACTCCCTGAGGAGCTCCGCAACATCGTTGAAAAACTCG
>QMUF01000041.1 GCA_003663525.1 Thermococci archaeon
ATACTTCTCGGTGGGGGAACAGATGCTGGAGCAATCCACTTAAACAAAGCAGGCGTCCCAACCGGTGCCATAAGCGTTCCCTCAAGATACATTCACTCAAACACAGAAGTAGTTGATGAAAGAGACGTTGATGCAAGTATTGACTTGATGATAAGAGTTCTTGAGCACATAAATGAGCTAGAAATTTGATTTTCAAATTTCTTCCAATTTTTCTTCTCTTAAAACATTGGCGATTTTATGTTTTTGAATCTCAGGGTATATTTTGTAGGCTTTGTAAAGAATATATGCAGTCCCCGTTAAAATACCTGCAATTAGGAATGGTGTCTTTGACGGCAGGGGCAGGCCACGGTGCCATTTGTATAGAAGGTAATTCTGATAGTAAAAGAAGTACGCAAGTATCATGATTATAAGCCCCTCAATTCCACTCTCCAATAACTTTTTTTGATATTCCTCCATTTTAGACCCTCACTGATGCTTTAGGAAAAGTTAAAAAGTCTCATTAATAACCTTTTTGATGAGTGAACATGAGTGAATACTTCCCATATCAATCCTTGAGGCCCAATCAAGAGGATTTCATTAAGTTAGTGGATAATGCAGTTAGAAATGGAGAAAATCTGGTTATTGAGGCCCCTACTGGATTTGGAAAGACAATAAGTGTGCTGGCAGGAGCATTGCCATATGCCAAAGAGATGGGGTACAAGATTGTCTATCTCGCAAGGACACACAAACAAATGGACCGGGTAATTGAAGAACTTAAAGCCATAAGCAGCAAAACTCATGTAAGTGGTGTTGAGTTTAGAAGTAGGAAAGAGCTCTGTCTTCACCAATACGTCCAGAACTTTGCTCCAGATGCATATAATGCGATGATTGTTTGTAAAAACCTTAAAAAACTTGGAAAATGTGAGTTTTTTGAAAACCTGAAGAGAAAGAAGGAAGAATTTGACGAACTTGCTCAGTATTTCGTACAAAAACCTGCTGAACCTATGACGATATTAACCCACTCAAAAATGCTTGACTTCTGTCCGTATGAGCTTACTAGAAAAATAGCCTTTAATTCCGACGTAATCGTAGCTAGTTACCTTTATATGATCAACCCCGCTATTAGGGAGAACTTTATGGCGTATTTTGACTTTGACTATTCTGATCTCATTGTAATATTTGATGAGGCTCATAATTTACCTAATCAGGCCATAAATGCTTTAAGTGATAGATTAAGTGTTTATAGTATTAACAGGGCTATAAAATAAGCAGATGAGTATAAAGAACATGAAATTGCCAACTTCCTTAGTATATTCCTAAAAGTGCTGGAAAATCTGTATCAAGAAAAATTGAGGGATATCAAAATTGATGAAGTCCCAATAATTCCGGAGAGTATATTTTATCATGTTTTCGATGTTTTAAAAATAAATGAAAAACAATTGATTAGGATTTTAGATCAAATGGTGAAGGCGGGTGATGCAATAAGAGAAGACAAAATAGAGAGAAGCCTTCCTCCAAGGAGCTACGTTGGTAGGGTTGGAGAGTTCTTATTACTGTGGTTTGCACTCATTGGTAAGGAGGATTATTTGTTCTTGATGAGTCGAGAAAAAGGATTCTCTCTGGAACTTGTAGCTCTTGATCCTTCAAAGGCCTTAGGTTTTGTTAAGAACATTCAATCAGCGATTTTTATGTCTGGAACCATGACGCCGTTGGAGGCTTTCGCTGATATTATGGGTATAGAGGGGAAGCTGAAGAAGTTCCCAAGAATTGTAAAAAAAGAAAATGCCATTGTTCTTGTTGCTAAAGATGTTTCTACACGGGGTGATGAAAGAAGTTTGGAGCTCTATAAAAAAATGGCTAAGTATATTGTGGAAGCTGCAAAGCTCATTCCAAAGAATGTTGGAGTTTTTACGGCGTCTTATGAGGTTCTTGAAGGTCTTTTGTCCGCAAATGTGGATATTCAGATTCAGGAGGCTAGTGGAAAGAAAGTATTCATAGAGAAGAGGGGCGTTTCTTCCAAAGAAAACGATCTTCTTGTAATGGCATTTAAGGAAGAGGCTAAGGGAGATGGAGCTGTTCTTCTTGGAGTTATGGGTGGGAGAAATAGTGAGGGCCAGGATTACAGTGGTGATGAGATGAATGGCGTAATTTTAGTTGGTATTCCATATGCAAGGCCAACTCCAAAAGTTCAGGCCCAGGTAAGGTACTTTGAAAACAAATTCCCCAGAAAGGGAAAGTATTATGGATATGTTTTACCAGCTCACAAGAAGCTCGTTCAGGCCGCAGGTAGAGTCCATAGGAGTGATGAGGAGAAGGGTGCAGTTATAGTGTTGGATTACCGTCTATTGTGGAGCAACGTTAGAAAAGACTTACCAGATTGGATGAAAGAGACAATAAAACCTGTGACTTTGGCTTCAATGAAGCGGCATCTTATAGATTTTTATAGAGGGGAAAAATTAAAGTGAGAAAAGATTAACTTCTCTTCTCTACAAGGTAATATGCGCCTGCTCCTATCAGGCTGAATAGGAGTGTTAAAACTATCCAAAAGCCCTTTCTAGCTGTACTCATGTCTTTTTGGTTTTTGATGATATCATAAACCACCCACAAGAGACTTAAGAGCCCTACAACTAAACTCATTGTCCACCATGCCCATGCCATGATTTCACCTCATAACGTGCTTACTATAAATCTTTATAAATTTTTTCAATAATAAATAGTAACAACGATGTAATAGTCGCCTTATATATACAGATTTTAATTATTTTAAGAAATTTTTTAAATATTTCCACATATTGCATATCTAGGTTTAAAAATATGGAAAAAACTTAGTAAGATAACGTTAAGGAGTTGATGGAAATGAATTTGCGAAATTTCTTGTTGAAGGTTATTTCTTTAGCACTAAATCCTAACCCCTCTATTCTATATATTCCCAAAGGCAATAAGGAGAGCACATTTTGTAGAGGTTTTTTCATCGAATTTCCTCTTTGGATGGCTTACTGTGTCTATATTTTACTGGAGGTATAAAGATGAGAGTCGAGATTATAGAAGTGGATGAAAACAGCGTAGATGACATGATTTCGGTGTGCAATCCCCCTACCATCAGTGAGGCGTACAAGAAAGGCGTCGAGATCAAGAGGGTTTGGCTTCTCGAGATGCTGAGAACGTATGGAGATGTTGGCCTTGTTGCATATTTTAATGGAAAGTCCGCTGCTCAGCTATTAACATATCCTGAAAAAGCAGATCCGACAAGTCTGAAGCGAGAAAACGTTTTAGTTATAAACTGCATATACAATCCTCTTTTAGAAGCTCAAAGAAAGGGAATAGCAAGGACTATGGTCGAGAAACTCATTGAAAAGGCAAGAGGGAAATATGAATTTTTAGTGACCCATGCATTTGAAACGGGAGAATTTTTGTCACAGGCGGAGTTCTTTAAGAGGCTAGGCTTTAGGGAGATAACTAAAGAAGACCTTTACTACTCGTTTAGCGGGAGGGAGCTCAAAGAACCCTATTCTGGCTTTTGGAAAGAAGGAGAAGAATATAGAAGGAGTGATGAAGATATCGGCAGAATCATGATATTCTACGAGCCAGTATGTCCTTTTTCCTATCTCTGGGCATACAGAGCTAAAGAAATAGTGAAAGAAATCAACCTCAAACTAAAAATAGAGGTTTTAAACGCTTGGGAGCATCCGGAAGAGTTTGTGTCTAGAGGGCGGAATTGGATGTTGGTGAACGGCATTCCAATAAGATCGCTCCCTATAGAAAAGGAGAAGTTTAGGGAGGAACTCATGATAGCAATAAAGACTTAAGTGCGGGGACTGAGGGGTATAATCCAAATTCAAAGTGGAGATGGTAATTTTGAGAATAAGAAAGATGGTGACGTTTGAAAAAGGAGATATAAGGTTTAATTATCGGGTGGTGGGAATTGTATTCAATAAAACTCATGTTCTTCTCCACAGAGCGGAAGAGGATAATTTTTGGGCTCTGCCGGGAGGACGGGTTGAGCTATTGGAGCCTTCAAAAGATGCGTTAAAGAGAGAAATGCAAGAAGAGCTTGGTGTTGAGGTTCGTGTGGACAAGCTAATGTGGGTTGTTGTGACGTTCTTTAAAAATGGTGGGACACTTTTTCATGAGATGGGACTTTACTATCTGGTAGAGCTTCCCAAGAATTGCTCCCTCTACAAGAAAAGACGGTTTTGGGGGAAGGAACATCTAGAGGAAGAAAAAGAAATCAGGTTGATTTTTAAGTGGTTTTCTCTTGATGAGCTTGAGACTTTCCCGCTCTATCCAAAGTTCTTGCGGAAAGCGTTGAGGAATCTCCCTCAAACCACGCAACATATAGAGGTGTGGGAAAACTTGAAAAAGAGGTCAAAGAGCATCTAGTGGGATTACTTTTCGCAGCTGGCCTTGGATGTCCTTTAGTTTTTCGCTGACGTCTTCTTTATCCAACTCCTTTCTCAGGCCATAGAGCTCATGGAAAATTGGTAGTATCTCTTTTTCCTCGATAATGCCAAGAGAAACTGCAGTTTCAATAACATATATCAAATCAACGAAGGCCTTTTGAGGCTCTTGGAGGGGTTCGGTGAGAATTTGTTTTATGGATTCTTTCTGCTTTTGCCTTAGCCACTCATCTTCTCTCTTAAAGAACTCATCCAGCTCTCTCAAATCTTCTTTGGGGATCTCCCATCCGCTCGCCTCAATGTTTTCTTCTAAATGTTTTACCGTTGAAGGTCCAGTTAGGGCGCATATTACCCCTTCATGGGCAAGAACCCAAGCAATGGCAACCTGCACTGGAGTTTTACTATATTTCTCTCCCAACTCGGCAAACTTTTTGGCTATTCTCAAGCCATGTTGAAAGCGTTCCCTCTGGAAAAGTGGGTCTAAATAACGTATATCCTCAGATTCAAACTTTTGGTTTTCTTTAAACCTTCCTGTGAGTAAGCCTCTCCCAGTTGTGCTGAAAGCAATGATTCCCAAGTTGTATTTCCGGTAGAGTGGCAAAAGCTTTTCATAAGACTCTCTTGCAACTGCACTAAACTCTGCAAGAACTGAAAAGGGCTTTCCAAGCCTGCAGTATTCTTCCGTAACATCTAAAGGCAAGTGCCCAACTCCATAATGTCTAATTTTTCCCTCTTCAACGAGCTCCTCCAGCGCTTCAATGGTTTCCTCTATTGGCGTGGTTGGATCATGGAAGTGAACTTGGTAGAGATCGATATAATCAGTCTGCAGTCTCCTGAGGCTTTCCTCGCAGGCCTTTTTGATGTACTCTTTGGAGAGGTTTGGTTTTATGCTGCTCCTAACCCCAACTTTTGTAGCTATATAAATGTCTTCACGGAAGGGTTTTACAATCTCTCCCAAAATTTGTTCAGCGTTTCCATAGGCTTCTGCAGTGTCAAAGAAGTTGACTCCAAGTTCATAAGCGCGCTTAATCATTTTTTTGAACTCTCCAAGGTCTTTTGCCCCATAAACCCCACTCAGAGCATAGGTTCCAATCCCAATTTCGGAAATTTTCAACCCTTTATACTTTCGGTATTTCACGAATATCGCCTTTCAAATCTTTTACTTCTTCTTCCACAACCTTGTGTATGCAAAAACAAGCAACTCATCATTAACGTAAACATTAGCCGTCATTACAGCTTCATTCTTGCTTAAGAAGCAATAGTGGGTAGTGTTCCGTCTTCTTTCTACATCCCCAGCAGGAAGAACCTCGTCATAGGTCTCGAGGATATATATCTGATCATCGGTTACAAAACCTTCGAATGAATGGTTTCTAATTTTTGCTCCTGTATTAGGATCTTCCTCCGTCTCACCATCCCAGAGCAATTTATTTCCTTCTATCCGCATCCTTGCGATGCCCACGTAGTTACTTCTCGTTCCATCAGGTCTCACAAAGATATTTCTCTGGACCACGATACCATTTTGAAACTCAGTTTCGATTATTATCTTTCCCTGTTGTGTCACTCCTCCGGCCCGATTAATGTAGTTAGTAAACTCTCCCTCCCAAATGCTAGTATTTTTTAAAAACGCATCGGTTTTGTTGGTATTTCCATTCATTAGTAACATTCCTCCATTATTCATCTCAAAGCTGTCAATGATACCGTGCAGAGGGCCAAAACACCCCAAAGCTCTTTGTCACATGAGCTCCCACATCTGCACTACTAATTAGTTCATCAATTCTTGGAATGTTTACGCATACTAACTTTCTGTTATTGTCCAATAAGTATATAATGTTTTGTAAGAACCATAATTAATTATTTCCAATATCAACTAACTTGGAGGAAAGTTCTGGAATGGAAGTTATAATTCTCGGCTCTGGAGTGTACAGCGGCATCCCTAAACCATTGTGTAACTGTGAGAACTGTTCGAGGGCTAGAAAGTTCCATTCATATAGGAGAACACGGTTTTCAATATATATTCCTAAAATCAGGACATTAATAGATCCTTCGCCGGATCTACACTACCATTTGGAACACATTAATGATAAAATTGAGCATGTTTTTATTACTCATGCTCATTTTGATCACATAGGAGGTTTGCCCGAACTCCAGATTTTTAAGCACATTAAGCTTTATGGGCATGGAACAACCCTTGAAGTAGCAAAAGATATGCAAAAGCGTTTCGTAGGAGAAAGCAGATGGAATTGGGAATACTTCCCATTAGAATTTGACACATGGTATGACTTTGGATTTAAAGTTTATCATTTTAGAGTTGCACATCAACCAATAGAGGTCGCAGGAGGGTTTGTAATTCAGATTAGGGATAAAAGGATAGTAATTACTGGCGATACTGGCCCAGAAATACTCGATGATAGTACAACACTAGAAGAAATCAAAGGTGCAGACTTGCTTGTTGCGGATATGACGCACAAGCATTCAATTCCAAAGGCTCATCTTGGGGTTGATGATGCAATAAAGCTTGCTCAAATTGTGAATGCAAAAAAGACAGTTTTCGCCCACATAAGCCACACTAATTACACGCACGAGGTGCTTGAGGATATGGTACGGCCATATATAGTGGCTAGGGACTTTATGCATGTGCATATTTGATGTTTCATTATAGTCTAACTTTGTTCATTCCATCTCCCACATTATTTTTGAACTACAAAGAATACCCTACGAGTGTCTGGTTGAGGTTCGCTCATATCTTTTATGCTTCCCCAGCAGGCGAGCTCCTTAAATCCTACCCGTTTTAGGCAATCCCTAATCTCCCTTAGAGTGTAACCCTTTTCTTTATGCTCCTCGTCTAACCTAATCCATGTCTCTCCGTTTCTGATAAATCCAATAATCCTCAGGGTGGCTATATTCGTCTCGAAGTCATAGCTTACTTGGTGGATCTCAAAAATATCCTCAGTTTCTTGTTCAATGTGGCACGAATAGCGTGACCATCCGACGGCCAGGCCATATTTTGTATTCATGTCGAAAATAAACAGTCCTTCCTCCTTGAGTGCTTTATAGACTCCAGCAAAGGCTTTTTCCAACTCCTCCAAAGTTAGCAAGTAGTTTAGGCTGTCAAACCAGCATGTTGCCAGGTCAAATTCTCTATCAAAATCCAAAGAACGCATGTCTCGGCAGATAAACTTCACATTCACATTTTCGTTTTTGGCTTTTTCTTCAGCGAACTTTAACATTTCCTTGGAAATGTCAACACCAACAACCTGAAAACCTCTCTTAGCCATTTCGACTGCAAATGTTCCCTCCCCGCAGGCTATATCCAAAATTCTTTGTGGTTGTACGTTGAAGTTCTCAAGTATTGTGGGGAGTATTTCGGCCATTTTTTCACTGAAATGAGAATAGCGGCCTTTCACATAGAGATATGCGAATTTCTTGTAAACATTCATAGGCTTTCCTCCAGTATGAATTACTAACCCTATCCTAACATCGAAATCTTATAAAATATTGCCTTTATATCCGTCAGCAAGTCTCTTTCTTGGCTGCATAGGAATTCAATGAACCTTGCTCCGCCCTCGTAGAACAGCACCCTGCCCCAAGGTCTTTCGAGTCCGAAATGGTTCTCTTCAAGGCCAAGTCTGCGCCTTATTCTGTTCTCTATGAACCTGGCAAACCCCTCTTTCCATTCCTGCCAGACCATGTACTCAAAGTCTTTCTCCCCAAGAATTTTCCTCAGGTGTTTCCTGCTCTCGGAGACTTTCTCGGGATTTCCACTGTCTAAGGCCGTCAGGAAATTTAGGTACGCCCTTTCAAACCTTGGGTCATCGTACGGAAACGGGTAGTTTATCTCCCACATGTAGTTCCCTTTGGCAGTTTCATCCTTGGCCACTGTTAAGCCCTCTCTAAGTTCCTGCTCACAGCTCTCCCACTGATAGCAGTGCACGAACTCGTGGAATATCAGGACATAACCTTCGATGGAGTCGACCGCATCTTCTGAGACCACACAGGCGGCTCTGTTTCCATAACACTCAAGCGGAAACGAAGCCCTAAGTTTTTTGGGTAGTGGTACTGGCGAGGGTTCCTTTTTGATGAATACATACTTCTCTCCAAAGGGGTCAACATCAAAAATCAAGAAATGCCCATCTTTGGCAACTACAACAGGGAACACCCTTTCTAAGAGAGGATGGATATCTCTTATTTGTTTTTGAATTTCAAATATTTTCTGAAACTGAGCTTGATACATAAACACCACCTTATCCATTTTTAATTAAAAGCCACCACACATCATCCCCTTGGAATCCGCACCGCCTATAGAGGATTTCTGGCTTGGTTTTATTGTTAACCTCTCCAGATACCGTAGTAAATGCCGCACGACCTTGGAGAGGCCTTAGCAACTCCAATACGATGGATTTTCCTATGCCTTTTCCTCTGTACTCCGGAAGAACTTGTATCCACTCAAGGGAGCCTTCTCGAATTGTGGGATCAAACTCCGCAATTCCTAAGCCTGCCGGAGTACCTTTCTCGTCATCAATTACCCAAATCCACAAATTTGGATCAAATACGGGGTGCTTAGTCCAGCTTTTTACGATTTCTGGATTTACATTCATGTTTTCATAACATCTTTTAATAACTCCAGCAACAAGGTCACTCTCGCTTTTTGTGTCTACGTTAGCTATGTGAAAGCCTTGTGGCAATTTTACTTCACTTATCCGCCGGTGTTTGTAAATAAGTCGGAAGTATGGCCTTTGTATATCAAAATTTTCAGCAGGAAAAGCCCTTAAAAAGTCTTGGTGCACAAGAGCAAACTTTAGGTTCTCCAAGCGTTTTTTGGGAGTTTTTGGTGGGGTTCTGTCTCTGCTCCAATAGATGTATAAGCTTTCGTCATTCCACGCCTCGAGGTGTGTTACTAAGCCATTTTCGACCTTAAAAGATGTCTCAAATTTGTTAATTTCTTTTAGAGTTTTCCATAATGCATTCGGCAGAACTTGGCAGGGATTTTCACAGTATGCAGAAATGAGAGCACTGTGAAATATAACATGCCTAGTTTCTAAAGACAATGTGTTACCCCTCCAAAGTAGTTGATATCTATCTCACGTCTTTTTGCATATAATCATGAAATGTTCACTAATTCCTACAATACTCGGATGAGTGCAGGTTTTCAAATGGGTTTCCCACCAGATTCTCCAGGCCTCTTGATAATTAGTGTAAAAGTCATTTAGCTCTCTTCTATGAGTAGATGCCAAACCCTCAAGACCTATCATTTCTAACATCTCTACATTTTTCCTTTCTAACTCCTCTTCTAGTTCTTCAGGCAGATAAAAGTGAGCTGGAGCAAATCCAAGTTCTCCGGAGTAATCTCCACTTTCTCTAATCTTTACGAATATATCCGGTCTTGATTTTGTATCCTCTGGAAAATCTATGAGCTGTCTTACTAATACCGCTAACCTTCCGATTACTGAAATAAAAATTGGAGCATTTTTCTTTGCCACCCTAATTATTTCATCAATAGCTTTTTCTCTCTGTCTTTTGTCAACTATGTGGGAGAGCACTCCTCCCAGGCAAATTACTCCATCAAAGCTGTTGCTTTCGAAGTCTGAAAGGTCATCAACGGACCCTTCTATTATTTGTTTCACATTTCTTTGAACTCCTGCTTTTTGGATTCTCCTTTTTGCGATCTCTAACAGCTCTGGAGCTAGATCAAGTAGAACGACGTTATAACCAAGCTTTGCTAATTCTATTGTATACCTGCCTGGTACTCCTCCAGCATCTAAAATTAAACCCTCTCTGGGCAAGTACTTCCTGAGAAAGTACATAGTTGTTTCAAACTCTAATTGATGGTATGGATCTTTAATAAGTCTCTCCCATTCTCCCGTGCCAGATTTGGAATAATATTCTTTAATCTGATCTTTATGCTTCATATACTTTACCCTCATATATCAAGCTTGTTTGAATCGACAATATTATAAGACAATAGTCTTTTAAGTAAAGCAACCCTCTCTTCCACGATTTTCTTGTGCTGTTCTTCCCTCCATGCAGGATTTTTGTTCTTCCAGAACTTATCACATGGTATTTCCTTACATTGCCCGCAGTGCTCTAGTCCCTTATCGAGCACACAGCATTCATAAAAATCGCAAATCTCAAGCCCCACTTCGTGCAACCAGCATGGCTTGCCTTCTATAGCATAACACCCTTTGCACTCCTTTTCATATATTCTACAGTCGCTACATATGCATCCACATACTCCAATAACCTTTTCCATAACGATGCCTCCTTAGGTTTTTAATGTCTGTTTAATCCCTTTTAAACTTTCTTTTTTTCACAGAGAGCGCACTCTTAAACCTCTGTTTTTGTTTTCAGTCGCCAGCCATCGATGTTAAACCCTCTCATCCTCTCAAAAACATGCAGGATAATCTTCTCAAGTGCGTCAACCGTTTTTTTGTGCATAGCACTCAAGAACAGTGCAACAAACTTTTCATCAGGGAATGGCTCGAATAAATAAGCCTTTCGGAACTTTTCCTCAGTAAACATGCGATAAACTTTACCCGCTGCAGAAACTTCAACGCAGAGGAATTTTGAATAAACTTCAAAGGCTCTGTTGAGGGTTAAGTGGTACAAATAAGAGAAGCTCGGATCGTTTCTTTCCTTCGCATCCTTTACGCTGTCAAGCATATCCCACAGGCCATATTTTGCAATCTCGATCCAAACCTCATCTGGCTTTTGAAAGGGCTTTCTCATGTAATTCAGAGTTTCTCTTTTGAGTTCTTCAGCTATACCAGTTTTATCAAAGAGGATTTCTCCAACCGCGACTATTCTCGCAGTACTCCTATTATTTTCCTTGAGTTCTTTTTCAAAGTAGTGTTTAATCTGTCTTGGTGGGTTTGCAAAGTATTCAATTAAAACACCATCAATTACTTTGTTCCCCCGCTCACGCCACTCAACACTGTCGGAAAGGATTATGTAAA
>QMUF01000042.1 GCA_003663525.1 Thermococci archaeon
GCTAGGGAGTGTTGTCTTAGCATGCTCACCAGAGAGTTTTCTGAAAGTAAAATAGTAAAATAAGTATTCCAAACTTATTTTTGAAATATCTTTGAACTGAAGATAAAATGTTGTATCTGAAGGCCAACAGGGTTGTTTTATCAAATAGACGGAACCCGCAGTACCCTTACGTCCAATTACAAGAGTGGGAAAAGTTATCAAAGCTTCATTAACGTATGCATAAATGCCACTTGAGCCTACTGCAGGAATATCGCCTTTTTCTTTAGGGATGGACTTACCATATTTGACCTTTGCAATTTCCTTAATTTTAACAACTTCCCACTCCTCCGGAATCTTGCCGATTGGAGTTTTCTTGAACTTGGTTTCCATTATCATTCACCTCAAGTAAGGAGTATTATGCCACCTACAAATACTGAGTTATACATGAACGCAACAGTATAAAAGAAGCCTGAGAGTGATGTATCGCTCCAATATGCTAGTATTGCAATAAATCCAAGAACTAAGCCAACATTGGCATAGAGGCACAAAAATGGACTGGAAATTCTTTGGGCTATTAAGTATATATTCAATGCGATAACATTGGCAAAGAGCGATGGGCGGGATATGAAGTGTTTTTCAACAAGAAAGCCGACGATTATCATAGCAAATGCTCCCAATTTGTCGAGAAACTCTGGATTGGCAAGTGAGGGGAATAACTGAACAAGGATGTACCCCTCAGTTATGCCTTCGATCATATTCCAAACCCTCCCATATCACTTCTCCCACTGCGAGATAATGGAAACCCCATGAAAAATCCCATCCACGGTGGAACTACAAGCTGGATAACGTAATTTGTTAGATCTTCGAAGTATTTGATAGTAAAATTGGTAATTAGTGTGACATTTCCCGAGTGGCCAACATTCCAAGCATGTTGAAATCCATAAGGGCCTAGAGTGTAGAGGTAAATGAATCCCAATAGGGTCGTACTACCCCAGAGCACAGAAATAATTCTACCAATTTTGGTTAAGTTTAGGGCTATCCAAACCACCAATTGAAAAACGAACATCATCCAAAATATTGGAGACTCAGATACCATCGTCAATACCCCAGCTCCTTCAAATATCCCTCAATCTCCTCATCAACCTTAACAATCTCTTCGTTAATCCCCTTCAGCTCCTCCCACTCGGCTTTAACGTCAATCTCCTCCTCTTCCTCTATTGGGAAGACATAAAGCGTAACATTCAGGTTAAAGTCGTTCTCCTTTATCTCCTCCAAGGTTACAACCCTAGAGAAACCATCCCCATCCTTGAACTCATTGTAAGCTTTTACGATCTTCTCGATGTTCTTCTCTCCCAAGCGGTTTAACTTCCTAACCTCCGGGTGCTTCTCATACTCAAGCGAAGCATTGATAAAGAGAACCTTCCCCTTCCTCTCCTTTGGCTTTGCTTTGTTAAAGACCATTATCGCTCCCGGCGCTCCAGTATTGTAGAACAGCTTCTCTGGCAACAAAATGACACACTCAAGCAAATCATCTTTAACAATCCTTGACCTTATTCTCTTCTCAGCTCCTCCTCTAAATAAGGCACCATTATCAATTACTATTCCAATTCTGCCGTTATCTTTAGCACTTGCGAGCATGTGCTGGATCCAAGCCCAATCTGCAGAATTGTTTGGTGGATAACCGTACTTAAAGCGCTCCTCTTTAAATTCCGCTTTCTTTAAAGTTCCCTCTCCATACCCATCCTGATTCCATGGGGGATTTGCAATAACAACGTCAAAACGCTTTAACTTCTCCCCCTCTTTGAAAATCGGCCTTAGGAGAGTATCTCCAACCACTAATTTGGCATCTTTAATTCCGTGGATCATCATGTTCATCTCGGCCAGAGCATAGGTGGTTGGATTCACTTCTTGACCATAAAGAAATAGTTTCTTGGCCTCACTTTCCCCAAACTTTTCTTTAACGTGAAGATAACTGCCAATAAGCATGCCACCGGAACCTAAAGCGGGATCATAAACTTCTTCACCTGGCCTTGGATCAAGGATTTCAACTAGAAGTTTGATAACTTCTCTTGGAGTGTATACTTCTCCCTCTTTGGCTTTCTGTGGGGCAAAATACCTTAGAATCCACTCATAGGCATCACCCAAAACGTCTGGAGAGGCGTTCTTCAAATCAAGACCGCTGAAAAGTTCAAAGAGCTGCTTAAGAATCTCTGCATTATCTCTATGAAGGAGAAACTCCATGAAATCAAATCTATCAACCACACCACGCAAGTTTGGATTAAGCTCAGCCAGCTTTTTAAGGGCATCAGAAAGGGTTTGAGGGAGCTTTTCTATGTCCTTTTCACGGAGAGTTCTCCAGAGGTATTCTGGAGGATACTTTATGGTGTAAGCACTTTCGTCTTTCAATGCTATTTTCTTAGCTTCTTCCTTGCTTAAGCCTTCATTAATTAGAGTTTCTACATACCTTTCAAACTCTTTTTCCCACTCATCGCTTAATCTTTTTAAGAAGAGTAGCAAAAGGAGATATTTGTAATCGACACGAGTTCTTATTAAATCTGCTCCTTTTTTTAGAACTCTCTCGATTTCTTCCCTTGTGACTATTTTTTCTTGTTTAACCTTAACATATTCTGTTAATTTCTTTTCCACAGTTATCACCCAGGTAATAGTTTCCCAGAGAAAATATTGGAACAAGAGAATATAAAACTTATTTAGTTTAGAGTGGTTAGACTATTGATTTGCTATGGTATTTTTAATTAGCCTTCATCATCAAAGCCTCTCCACTAACTCCCTCAACTTCTCCTTCCCCTCGTTCAAGATCGGCTTTCCGTGACTTGGCAACAAATGCACAAAATCAACGTCCAAAAGCCTTCTTATGGCTTCCCTGTTCTTCATTGGATCTAAAGAATACTGATGAGGAATCTCCTCCAGCTTTTCGTTCTCTTCCATAACCAAATCTCCAACAAAGAGCGCTTTGGTTTCCAAGTCTAGCAAGCAAATGCTCCCAGGTGTATGCCCTGGAGAATGAATAACTTTCAACCCATGAATCTCGTCATCATCTTTTAGGCTTATTTCCACTTCTACTGGGGTTATCATTCTTCCGAAGGTCTTTTCTCCGGTCAAATAAGGAATTTCCTCTTCATGGGCCGCTACATTAGCCCCGGTAGCGTCTTTTAAGGTTTTCAAAGATCCTACATGATCATAGTGAGCGTGGGTAATGATTATAGTCTCAACTTCCTCTGGGAACCTTCTAAGGGAATCTATATACTCTAGAACCTTTTCGTATTCCTCTGGCAGGCCGGCATCTATGGCTATAATCTTCTCCTTCCTAACTATTAAGTACACATTTGCAAAGGTATTATCCACAAGGTGGATGTCTCCTATAACTTTCATAATGAAATCACCATTTTTGCATTGGACTTTATTCTTAAAGTGGTTTTTGCCCATAATGCACCAAAAGATTTAAGTATGAATTTTATTTACATTAAGTTAGATTAGGAAATAAAATATCATGGTTATTGCTGGGGTGGGAGAGGATGGAAGAGCACGGGAGACTGCTTGATGTGCTTGGAAACGAGACGAGACGAAGGATATTATTATTACTTACGAAAAGGCCTTATTTTATTAGTGAGCTTTCTAAAGAACTTAATGTGGGCCAGAAAGCAGTTCTTGAACATTTGCGAATTCTAGAAGGAGCAGGTTTGATAGAGGGAAGGGTGGAGAAAATCCCGAGGGGAAGGCCAAGAAAGTATTATCAAATCAAGCGCGGCATTAGGCTGGAGGTTCTTTTGACTCCTCATTCATTTGGAACGGAGATGTATGAGCCAAAGGTCCCAAGGATCACTAAAGAGTATGAGGAAGTAAAACAGCTCATAAAGTCCAGAGACCCCGCAGAGATTAAAGTTAAGGAACTTGCAGACTTCTTAAATGAAATCGAGGAAAGAATAGAAGAGTACATGAGAATGAAGAGTGAGCTTGAGGAAGTTAGAATGTTGGCTGAAACTTATATGCGAAATCTTATGCTGAGAGTTGCCAAGGAAAGCGAAGATCACTTTGATGAGCTTTTAAAAGAATTCGAAGGAATACTACCAAGAGAGCTTATTGAAGAGCTAAAAAGGATAAAGAAGGAGTTCTGCATTTAAAGGATTTTTCCTTCTTCTTTAAGCCTTACGAGCCTTGTAACATATCCCGCTATCCTGTTTCTCATAGTTTTGCTGGTAATGTTCGTGAGTTCCTCAACTTTCTTCTTGTTGTGCTCGAAGTCTCTTGCAAACTCATTTGGATACCTATTAAATAGCTCTCTCGCGGTTCTTTTAATAAAACCTTGTTTGATATTTCCCATTCCTCATCCCTCCGATAATCTTGAGTTGTTTCACTCCCAAATCAAGTGAGGCTGTTTTAAACTTTTCCCAACCAAATTTATAAAGCTTCCCTTTAAGGACTATACATGATTAAAGAAACCATTATCTGTTATGGGCATAAGAATGTCAAAGCAACCCATCGTTCGACGCTAGAAATAACTAAAGAGGATTACCTAACTCCTCGAGGTGACTGTATTATATGTGTAAAAGCAAACAAAGGGCTGAAGGAATTAAGTGATGAGATAAAAGAGGCTTTGAAGAGTGGAAAAAAGGTTAAAATCAGAATAACAGCGGATGACATTGTTGATGAATTGGAGGCCGTTGGTGATGAGAGATTGACTTTTGAGAATGAGATCTCTATGGTGATAAGGAAGAGTGAGTATGTTGATGGTAGAACTCTGGCAATAAGGGCCAATAAGGCCGCAAGGGATATTAAAAGAGAGCTTGTGGAAAAGCTGAAGAATCCAGAGCAAATGGTTGTTGTTGAGATAATCGCGGGTGAATCATGAGGTGTTGATCTTTCTATCTATTTATGGTGGGAGTTTTAACGAAAGCTTTTTATTACGTTGAATGTAATTTACATGGGGTGTAAATTATATGGTGTGTAAAAACTTTTTCAGCACTAGACCTATTATGGAAGAAGACTGTCTCTGGGGAGAAGGCCACCGGAGCAGTGTTGAGAAAATTCTTCAGACTGCTTTTGTAGGGAATGTTTCAATCCTTCTGGGTCCGAGGCGTGTAGGAAAGACGAGTGTTGTGAGTATAGTTGCTGAGAAGTTTGCAAAAAGAAGAGGCCATCACTATCTTTACTTCAACTTTTCCCGCTTTATTGGCGCTAGGGCTATCTCAATATCAGATATAGAGCCAAAAAGAACTTCTTTAGAGCTTATAACCATGAGCAAAAGTTACAGTCTCTCCTTTCATGGCATTTCTGTTGAGGTCAGGAAAACGAGCATTGAGGAGTTTACATCAGACTTTTCTACACTTGTAAGGGTGTTATCTCAGAACTCAACAAGAGGACTCCTTATTTTTGATGAGGCCCAAGTACTCGCAAGATTGAAAAACTTGGACTTTCGAGGACTGCTTCAAGAGATAACGGACAGCTATCCAAACATATCCATAATTTTTACAGGCTCGATGCCTGGGATGCTTATGGAATATCTAAATCCTGAGGCTACTAAGCCGAACTTTATGCGCTCGGCTGAGGTATTTACACTTCCTCGTTGGACTGTGATGGAGGGTGTGGAGTTTTTAAAACAGGGTTTTGAGAGTTATGGCATTAAAGCGGGGGACGAACTCGAACTTGAAAGGGCTGTAAAGGAGCTCGGAGGCATTCCTGGCTTTGTTTCGTATTACGGGCTTGCTGTTGTAAACCTCGTGAGAGGGGGTCTTGTCGTAGAAGAGGCCCTTCCAAAGGCACTAGAAGAGAGCAGGAGTTATGCCCTTGATGAGTGGGAGAAGGATTTGAAGTCTTTCTTGAATATTTATAATAGTCCTGTTTATGTTGGAATACTTAGGGTTCTTGCTAATGCCTATCCAAGCGCACTTAGGGGGGCAGAAGTTTACAAGGAGCTTGAGAAAATTGATGAAGCTCCCAAAAGGATTCAACACATCTACAAGTATTTGGACACTCTTGAGAAGGCGGGATTTATACGTTCAGATGGGAAAAGATACTGGGTGGAGGATCCTCTTCTCAGAAGTGTTTTGGCATCTTCTTAACCTTTATATTTTCTTTGTTTGACTACATTTTAGGTGAGGATTATGATAAATCGGGATGAACTTCTTTCTTACGGAGATGTTAAAGCTAAGGAAATTGCCATAACTTTAATGGAAGAGGCCATAAAAAGTGCCGACCCATATAAGGCCGTCAAACGGGCCCTAAAAGTGGAAGATAATAGGCTTATCATTAAAGGAAAGGAGTTTCCTATAAAGGGAAAAGCCTATGTTTTAGCATTTGGAAAGGCCGCTTGTTCTATGGCTCAGGCAGTTGAGACGATCCTAGGTGATAAAATAGCTGAGGGAATTGCGGTTACAAAGTACGGGTACTCATTGCCACTCAAAAAGATCAAGGTGATTGAAGCCGGCCATCCAATTCCGGATGAAAACTCAATGAGAGGGGCCCAGTTGGGGGTTGAACTTGCAAGAAAAATTGGAAAGGATGATATTCTTTTAGTGCTGATCTCGGGTGGTGGTTCAGCGCTCTTCATGCTCCCCGAGGATGGAATAAGCTTGGAGGACAAGATGAAAACAAATGAGCTCCTCCTCAAAAGTGGTGCTAAGATCTATGAAATAAACACCGTTAGAAAGCACATATCGAAAGTTAAAGGAGGAAAATTGGCTAAACTCGTTAAAGGGACTCTTATAAGCTTAATTCTTTCCGATGTGGTTGGTGATCTCCTCGAAGCAATAGCCTCTGGACCAACTGTAAAGGACCCAACAACTTTTCAAGACGCTTATAGGCTCCTAACGCTCTACAACGTTTGGGATAAGTTGCCTGAGAGTGTTAAAAGGCACATAAAACTTGGCATTAAGGGAGAGAGGGAAGAAACTCTAAAAGAAGATTTGCCCAATGTGCACAATTTTCTTATAGCAAGCAATTCTCTTGCTTGCGAAGCAGCAAAGGGAAAAGCGGAGGAATTGGGGTTAAATGCTTACATTTTAACGACCACATTAGAGGGGGAAGCGAAAGAGGTTGCCATAGCCTTTGGTTCTATTATTGAGGAAATATATCATAGGGAAAGGCCCTTTAAGAGATCGTGTGTTTTAATAGCCGGTGGGGAGACAACAGTGACTATAGAGGGTGAAGCGGGCCTTGGGGGGCCGAATCAAGAGTTCGCTTTGAGCATAGCAAGAAAAATAGCGGGCCTTAAGGGAGTTGCGGTTTTAGCAATGGACACGGATGGTACAGATGGTCCTACAGATGCAGCAGGGGGGTTAGTGGACTCTTATACACTAGAAACTTTGAAGGAGAGAGGTATTGATGTGGAAGAGTGTCTTAAGGCCCACAATGCATACGAAGCATTGAAAGAAGCTAATGCTTTGTTATTAACAGGGGCAACCAGGACGAATGTGAATTCGATAATTATTGCTGTTATTCTCTAATTTTTCATGGGAGGTCCTTTAGATATTCTTTAGATTCTTTAAGGCGCTTTTTAAAATCTCTATTGCTTTTAAATACTCTTCCAGATTTAAACGTTCGTGGGGAGTATGATCTAATTTGGAATCGCCGGGTCCATATGCTACAGCGTCAACCTTAAACTTAGGAGCCAAAATGTTCATATCTGCAGTTCCGCTCTTCTTTTTAAGCCTTGGCTTTACGCCATTCTCTCTTATGGCTCTAACAAAGGTTCTAACTAATGGACTTTTTATGGAGACTTCGTAGGCAGGGACAAAATCTAAGATTTCTCCTTTAATTGGTGGTTCATAGCCAATCGGCGTTCTAATATTAACTACCATCTTCCCGTAAAAGTCAAAATCTCTCTCATAAGCTTCAAATTTTAAAATCCTTCCGTTTGGTGTATTAAAGCCTTCGCCAAAATCTTTACTTAACTCTAACCATTTCTCAATTAGCTTTTCTGCAGCGCCTTTTGAGTTTAAACTTCCATGAAACTTCTCAACTTTTTCCACAAACTTCATCGTCAAGCTTCCTTTATAACCGATTGTAACTCCATCAAAGCCGCTTGGCTCTCCAATTATTATAAAATCTGGCTTTGGAACATTCAAATTTTTAGCACCTTTTGAAAATCCTTCTTCATCCACAAGGGATGCAAATATTAGATTTGCCTTGCTCTCAATGAATGCGAAGAAAAATGTTGCCAAGGGCCCTTTAGCATCAACACTACCCCTTCCCCATAGATAATTATTTTCAATCCTAACTGGAATTATCCCTTTAACCGTGTCCATATGACCTGCTAAGAGAATTCTATTTCCCTTACCCTTTTTCTCAGCTATGACATTACCCACTTCGTCAATACATGCCTCGACTCCAAAGCTCTCAAAACTCTCCACCAAGAACTTGGCAACCTTCTCTTCTTCTCCGCTTGGACTGTAAATACTAACTAGCTCCTTTAAAAACTCAATTTTTTCCTCTTCGCTAACCATTAAGGACACCTTCAATAGTTTCCTTGATCCAAAGCATCTGCTCTTTTGTAATTATCAGTGGAGGTAAAAGCCTAATCACTCTATTCCCAGCTGTGTTTACTAGTAATTCTCTCTCTTGAAGCTTTTCTACGTATTTTCCAGTGTTTTCTTTCAAAAGAACTCCAAGCATTAGGCCTTTACCTCTTGTCATTATTACTTTGTCCCCTTCTATGATTATGTCCTTTTCTTTAGCTTTTTCTATGAGCTTTTCTCTTCTTAAGATCTTCAGTGTCGTTGCCATAGCTTTGCAAGCAAGGGGATTTCCTCCAAAAGTTGAACCGTGCTTTCCTCTCGGGATGTCGAAGTTGGTTAGTGTTAACCCAATTGGAATTCCATTTGCTAGCCCTTTTCCCATTGTAACTATGTCAGGCTGGATTTTATAGTGTTCTATTGCTAGGAATTTCCCACTTCTAAAAGCACTTTGAACCTCATCAACTATTAGCAAAGCTTCGTTATCTTGGGTTAAATCCCTTAAAGTTTTGATGAACTCCTCTTTTGCAGGGATTATTCCACCTTCTCCTTGAATTGGCTCAACTATTACAGCGGCAGTTTCTTTAGTTATAGCCTCTTTTGCAACCTCAATGTTATTGAATGGAATATGTTTAAATCCAGGAACTAAAGGCTCAAAACCCCCCCTGTATTTTTTCTTCCAAGTTGCGCTTAGAGATCCAAAGGTTCTTCCATGCAAGGCTTTTGTCATCGCTATTATCTCTTTTTTACCGGTATAAAGGCGGGCAAACTTTAAAGCTGCTTCAACAGCCTCAGTCCCGGAATTTCCAAAATAAGCATATTCAAAGCTGAGGAATTTAGAAAGTTCCTCTAGGGCTTCATCTTTTTCCTCGTGGTGGAACATAGGGCCGGCAACTACGAGCTTTTTCATCTGCTCGTTTATTGCAATTGCCAACTCTTCATTTGAGTGCCCTAATATGGCCACACCAATTCCAGCTATGGCATCGAGGTATTTGTTCCCATTTTCATCCCAAACATAAACGCCTTTTCCTCTAACGAGTTTTAGTCTTTTCTTGTAAAGATTCATCTCCCTCATTCAATCACCGTCCTGCCGTTTAAGCCTTGGATGATAACCTTTTTGATGCCACCTTCAAGTGCACTCCTTGCCATTAGCAGTTTTCTCTTCATTCCACCTCTTGCAAAAGGAAGGAACTCTTCAAGCTCATCAGCCTTTATTTTATCCACAACCCCTCCATTTACCAAAAAAGCAGTATCTGATAGGAATGTTAGCTCATCAGCTCTCAAGCTTAAAGCTATCTCCTTTGCAAGCTTATCCCCATCAACGTTTAAGGGCTCAAAGGCTTCACTCATGGCTATTGGGGCTATAACGGGAACTCCAAAATTCATCAGCTTAATTAGAATGTCAGTATTGATGCTCTCTATTTTTCCAGAGTAATCGTCCCTAATCACAACTCTTTTGCCTTTTATCACAGCTTTGATTATTTTCTTCCTCTTAGCCTTTACAACTCCAAAGTCGAGACCGCTCAAGCCTATAGCATTGATTCCTTTACTTTGAAGATAAGCAACGATATCTTTGTTGGCTTTCATTACAGCCATTAAATAGACTTCAAGCACCTCCTTTGGAGTGTATCTAAACTCTACTCCAGAAGGACTCGTTAGTTTCTTAACATCAATTCCGAGCCTTTCGCATAGAGCATCAACGTAATCTGAGCCCCCGTGAACAATTAAATCAGTTCTGAGTTCAAATTCCTCGAGTTTATCTAAAACGCTTCCTCCGATTTTAAGGATTCTCATTTTTTCCACCTAAATTGGATAAACTGGTAAATAGTTTAAGCCGAGAGTTTCCTCTAATCTGAAGGCTATGTTCATGTTTTGCACTGCTTGTCCGGCACCGCCTTTGATCAAATTGTCCAGCGCTGAAAAGAGAATCACTCTTTGATTTTTCTCGTCATAGGCGAAACCGATATCAACAAAGTTGCTCCCTATCACATATTTTGGATCAGGTAACTTCTGCATTCCTCCTTTTTCTTTAACTATCCTCACAAACGGCTCTTTCAGATACGGAAGGTATTTTTTGTAGAGCTCTTTTTCGCTGGTATCCATCTTAAAATAAATTGTAGCCAGAAGTCCCCTTACCAAATTAACGGAATGAACTGTAAACTGGGCATTAATTTTGGTTTCTTGCTTTACTTCTGCTTCGTGCCTATGGTGAGATGGCTTGTAAACCCTAACAACGTTACTCCTTTCAGGATGAATTCTTGCTACGTTTTCCCTTCTTCCTCCAGCACTTGAACTAACTTTTAAATCTACTATCGCTTCACTAATCTCTCCCTTAAATGGATACAGCGCTAGAATCACGGCTGTTGCAGTGCAGCCAGGATTTGCTATAAGCTCGGCTTTTTTGATTTCTTCTCTATGAATTTCTGGCAAGCCGTAAACGAACTCATCTATAAGCTCTGGTTTTAAATGATCTCCATAATACTCTTTGTAGAGGTTTAAGC
>QMUF01000043.1 GCA_003663525.1 Thermococci archaeon
ATTTTATTGTAGGGGATTTCAATTTTCCCACATCGGATCTTCCACTCTCTGTGATTCTGAGCCCACGCATGGACGTCGCTCCAAGCCCGAGCCACTATTCTGCTGGCCATTTCCCCAAAACAACACCAAAAGGATTGGAGCCTCATAATATAAATGCATATGGACCATGCCTTAAAAAACTTAAACTCAATAATTCTAACAACCTGATGAGAATTACACACTGGATACCTTAAGGTGAGGGAAGGTTAGAAACACGCCTTGAGCTAGGCAAAGTTTACGTTTAGCTAGGGCAAACTTTAACTTGAACTAGGGCAAAGTTTAAAATCTTTTAATCACAATATATAAATAAGCCAACCTAATAAATGTCTTGGGGTGGTTTTCTTGCCTGAAGAAACTTGGAAAAGTAGAGTAGGTTTTGTTGCAGCAGCTATGGGGAGTGCTATAGGTTTGGGAAACATCTGGATGTTTCCAATGAGAGCAGGGCTTTACGGCGGAGCAGCGTTCTTAGTACCGTATTTAATCTTGCTTTTCCTTATTGGAGTTGTAGCATTAACCGTAGAATTTACCCTCGGAAGGACAGCAGGAGGACCAATAGAGGCATACGGCAAAACTTTACCGGGAGGAAAATACCTAGGAATTTTCGTAAATGCAATGATGCTGATGATATTTGCATTTTACTCTGTTGTAGTCGGATGGGCACTTAAATATTTTGTTACAGCATTGACAGGGAAGTTACTTAGTGTAGATCCTGGTCCTTTCTTCGGTAGTATCTCCTTTAGTACAGAAGCTGTAGTATGGCAGTTTATTGCTATAGCAATAACAATAGGAGTAGTAATAATGGGGGTTCAGAAAGGTATTGAGAGGGCATGTAAGATTATGATGCCAGGACTATTCGTGATGCTAATTATACTCGCCATAAGAAGTGTAACCTTGCCAAACTCCTATGCAGGTCTTGAGTTCTACCTCTTACCAGATTGGAGCAAAATCTTAAGTGGAAAAACGTGGATGATAGCGCTCTCGCAGATGTTTTTCTCATTGAGCTGTTTGGGAATGTCAAACGTGGTTTATGGAAGTTACATAAAGAAAGATCAAGACATACCGCTGTCCGCCATAGTTACGGCATTTGGAGATACTGCAGTTGCTGTAACGGCCGGATTTGCAATCTTTCCTGCAGTATTTGCATTTGGTCTTGAACCTACAGCAGGACCTGGATTGGTCTTTGTGACCCTACCAGTAGTATTCCAAAAAATGCCCGGAGGGATAATCTTTGCAGTAATATTCTTCCTGTTGATACTCTTCGCTGCCTTTTCTTCAACGGTCGCAATGCTCGAGACTAATGTACAAGCGGCAACTACACATCTTAACATGAGCAGAAAAACTGCTACAATTCTCTTTGGTCTCTTAGCCTTTGTGATAGGAGCCCCTGGTGCTATAAATCCCACGTACTTTGATTGGATAATAAATATTTCAACAGTCTATCTAGGCCCATTAGGAGCGTTAATTGCAGCATTAGCATTAATTAAGCTTGGAATTGACAAAGCATACGAAGAACTTAGAAAAGGCGCTCTAATAGAATTTCCGGCAATATGGAAGCCATGGGCCAAATATGTGTATCCAATAGTGGTAATAATAGTATACGTCTCCCAATTCATACTGGGGTGATAAGATGGGCACAGCTTACATAGTAGGATTGTTTGTTATACTAATAATTTACGGCCCACTAGCATGGGGTCTCTACAGGCTTTCAAAAGCGGAAGCTAGCTCTTGATTTTAATTTTTTTGGAGCAACTAGGAGGTGTTATGGATGGCGTTGAGTGATAGGTTAGAGCTAGTGAGTGTTTCTGGAATTAGGAAGCTTTTTGATCTTGCTCAAGGAATTGAAGGGGTAATATCACTGGGAATTGGAGAACCCGACTTTGACACCCCTGAACACATTAAGGAGTACGCTAAAGAAGCGCTGGACAAGGGATTGACACATTATGGTCCTAATGCTGGGATTAGGGAGCTTAGAGAAGCAATAGCGGAAAAGCTGAAGAAAGACAATGGCATCGAAGTTGATCCAAAGAGTCAAATCATGATAACTGTTGGGGGGAATCCAGGTTTTTTAATGGGTTTTGCAACATTTTTAAAGGATGATGAGGAAGTTCTCATACCTTCACCCGCGTTTGTTAGTTATGCTCCCTCAGTAATTCTCGCAGGAGGAAAACCCGTGGAAGTGCCCACCCACGAGGAGAATGAATTCCGGTTGAGTGTGGATGATCTTGAGAAGCATGTTACTGAGAAAACGTGCGCTCTCATCATAAACAGCCCGAATAATCCTACTGGAGCAGTTTTGACAAAAAAAGATCTTGAGGAAATTGCGGATTTTGCAATAGAGCATGATTTAATAGTGTTCAGTGATGAAGTTTACGAGTATTATGTGTATGATGGTGTCAAGAGCCACAGTATTGCCTCTCTTAACGGAATGTTCGATAGGGTGATAACCATAAACAGTTTTTCAAAAACTTTTGCAATGACTGGCTGGCGTTTGGGGTTTGTTGCGGCACCAGAATGGGTAATTGAGAGAATGACTCGTTTTCAAATGTACGATTCAACCTGCCCGGCGACGTTCACCCAGTATGCGGCGGCTAAGGCTTTAAAGGATGAGAGGAGCTGGAAGGCAGTTGAGGAAATGCGTAAAGAGTATGATAGGAGAAGAAGTCTCGTATGGAAGCGCTTGAATGAGATGGGGCTTCCCACGATTAAACCAAAAGGAGCTTTTTACATTTTCCCACGCGTCAAGGACACGGGTTTAACAAGCAAAGAATTCAGCGAGTTAATGATTAGAGAGGCAAAAGTTGTTATGGTTCCGGGTAGTGCTTTCGGAAAAGCTGGAGAAGGCTACATAAGAATAAGCTACGCCACAGCCTATGAAAAGCTCGAAGAAGCTATGGACAGAATAGAAAAAATTTTGAAAAATAAAAAGCTTGTTTAATCTTTTTGGGGGGCGATATTGGTGTCTAAAAGTAGGATTAAGGAAAGTTTGGAAGAAATAAGGCTTCATGGTAGAGGTGGCCAGGGAGTTGTTTTGTATTCTGAGTTAATTGCTCGAGCTGCACTATACGAGGGAAGTTTTGCCAGAAGTTTCCCGTGGTTTGGAATAGCTCGGCGTGGAGCTCCTGTCACAGCATTCGTAGTCATGGGGGAAGGAGATAAAATTACACGGAGCATGGTTTATAATCCCAAATACGTTGTGGTGCTTGACCCGCAACTTCATAAGGTGATGCCAGGGGTAACTAGAGGAATCAGGATAGGGGGTGTGTATATTCAGAACTCAACCAAAACTCCTGACGAGCTCTTGGAAGAGCTTGAGCTGGATACTAAGCTTAGTGTCATTGCCACAATAGATGCCACGGGAATTGCAATGAAGTATATGGGAGTTCCAATACCAAACATAGTTATGTTGGGCGCTTTTGCTAGAGTTACAAACCTTATAACATTCGATTCCGCTGTAAAGGCTGTTAAGGCCAGATTCCCCAAGGACGCTTGGGAAAATTATTTAAAGTGTCTGGAGGCAGGGTATGAGAATATCAGGGTTGAGGTGTTGGAAGATGGGGAATAGAGAAGAATACCCAGAGATTATTACTATTTCTACAAAAGAAATTGGCTCTGAGCCAGTGGCTCACTGGAGAGTCGTAAAGCCAGTTATCAAATATGAAACCTGCATAAAATGCTGGGTATGTGTTCAATACTGTCCCGAGGGCGTTATTAAAGAATCGGAGAAGGGCCCTATAATAGATTATAGATTCTGTAAAGGGTGTGCTATCTGTGCCAATGAATGTCCTGTGAATGCAATCAAAATGGTTAGGGAGGTGTAATCGATGGGCAAACTTGATTTACTTTCAGGTAATAAAGCAGTGGCATATGGAGCTAAACTCTCCAGAGTTCAAGTAATTTCGGCATATCCAATAACACCTCAAACACCCATAGTTGAATATCTTGCTGAATTCATCGCCAACGGAGAGCTAGATGCCGAATACATATACCCCGAGGGAGAGCACTCAGCAATAGCCGCAGCACTTGCTGCCACAATAGGCGGTGCGAGAGGCTTTACTGCCACATGTGCCCAAGGGCTTGGCTATGCTTTCGAAGTTGTTGCTCAGGCACCTGCATACAGAGCACCTCTTGTAATGGGAGTAGCCAATAGAACACTAGGGTGGTACTGGAGCGTGGCAAGCGATTACTCAGACTCCATGCCCACAAGGGATTTAGGATGGATTCAATTCTATGCTGAGAGCTGTCAGGAGGCTCTTGATGGTGTAATTCAAATGTACAGGATCACTGAGGATGAAAGGGTGTTGCTACCCGGGATGGTGTGCTTGGATGGTTTTCACCTGTCTCACTCTTCAGAACCCGTGGACATACCTGACCAAGACGAAGTGGATGAGTACTTACCTCCAAGAAAGATATACAAGCACACAACTGATCCAACAGAGTCTGAAAGTTACGTGTATCCTTCACTGCCTGTAAGTTTGCACACCACATATAGGAAAATATTTGAGAATGCCATGCAGAGGACGAAGGATGTCATCCGTGAAGTCACAAAAGAGTTCAGCGAAAGATTTGAGAGAGATACTCATGGACTTGTTGAGGAGTATCACACAGATGGTGCAGAATTACTGCTTATAACCATGGGTTCAATGTCAACAGCAGCTAAGAGAGCTGTTGATAGACTACGTGACAGGGGAGTTAAAGTAGGATTGATAAGGATGAGATTTTTCAGGCCATTTCCTTCCGAGGAAATACTTAGAATAGTTGAAAAGAATGGTGTCAAAGCTATAGGGGTTGTCAATAGAGCGATAAGTCATGGAACTTCAATGGATCCCCTAGGTGCCGAGGTTGCTGCAACCCTATATGAACTCAAGAATAGACCCAACATAATCAATTTCATAGCCGGAATGGGCGGGGGTGATGTTTCAATAAGAGACTTTGAGAGCATGGTGAACAAGCTAACAAATACGCTGAATAAGGAGAACGTGAGGGAGACCATGTACGTAGAACACCCCATAAAGATAGAAACCCCCTCAGTGAAATTCAGTGATGCTGCATACTGCCCCGGGTCTCAGCTTTGTGCCGGGTGCGGTGCTACCTTGGCTATGAGACACATACTCAAGATCTTGGGTAAGAACTCAGTGCTCGTATTTCCTCCTAATTGTGTTTCAGCTTCTCTGGCGATGCACTTCCCCAGCAGTTGGATGGGTGTTCCTTATGTTCTGGCTAATTATGCGGCGGCTGCAGCTTATGCCAGAGGTCTTCAGAGGGCATACAAGTATAGAGGCAAGAAGGTTTATGTTACGGTCATAGCCGGGGATGGGTGTACTGCTGACATAGGACTACAATCTCTATCTTCAGCCGCCGAGAGCAATGAGCCGATAATATGGATTAATTACGACAATGAAGCATACATGAACACGGGTATTCAAAGAAGCGGCACCACGCCATTAAATGCCTGGACGACAACAACACCTGCGGGAGTTAAGTGGCATGGAAAGAAGGAGGAACCCAAGGACATGATATCCATAATGATTGCACATAGGATCCCTTACATAGCCACGGCGTCTCCATCGTTCCTGCGTGACTTTGAGAGCAAGATAAAGAAAGCTATGAAGGTCGTGGAAAAGGCTGAAGGATTGGCTTACATACATATACAATCACCATGCCCCACTGGATGGAGGTTCCCCGAGAGCAAAACGGTCGAGATAGGGAGATTGGCTACACTAACCGGTGTGTGGCCACTCTTGGAAGTCGATCACGGTACATTTAAATTGAACCTTAAGCCCCGTAAGCTGAAACCCGTAGCTGAATACATCAAGCTTCAGGGTAGGTTCAGACACTTAAACGATGAAGATATTGCTATGATTCAGAAGTTCATCAACAAAAGGTGGGAGAAGCTCCTTGAACTTGACGGCAAGATTATGTGGTAATCTGGGGGATGCAATGTGAGTGAGTTCGATATAGAGCACCTGAAATATCTGTTCGAGCCCCGGAGTGTTGCGGTTATCGGTGCCAGCAGAAACCGGAAGGCATGGGGACACGTAATCCTGAAGAATATAATAAACTATGGATTCGAGGGTAAAGTGTATCCGGTAAATCCAAAGGCAGACAATCTTTTGGGATTGAAGTGCTATCCAGACATTAGAAATGTGCCTGGTGATGTGGATGTAGCCATCATTGCCGTGCCAGCAAAAATTGTTCCGCGTGTTATGAAAGCATGCGTAGAAAAAGGAGTTAAGGTAGCGGTTGTGATTACTGCAGGATTCAGTGAAATAGGGTCCGAAGGTAGGGAGCTTGAAAAGGAAGTGGTAAGAATTGCTAAGAAGGGCAACATCAGGATTGTGGGCCCTAACTGCATGGGATTATTCGTTGCCAAGAGCAAATTTGACCCCGCATTCACCACAATAGCGCCTAAACCAGGAAACATAGCGTTTATATCACAGTCGGGCGCTTTTGCAGGCACTATGATGTACTGGGCAACCATGAGGGGCATAGGGTTTAGTGCGGCAATATCCGTGGGCAATCAGGCTGATTTAGAGTTGAGTGATTACCTAATGTATCTGGCCGATGATGATACTACAAAGGTTACCATAGCATACATAGAGGGTGTTAAGGATGGTAGAAAGTTCATGAGGGCGCTTGAATATTATACCTCAAAGAAACCTTTGGTCGTCATGAAGCTGGGGCGCACATCAAGCGGTGCCAAGGCGGCATCATCGCACACCGCAGCCATGGTAGGAAGAGATGAGCTTTATGATGTGGTGTTCAAGAAATATGGAGTTATCAGGGTTTATGAGTTTGATGACATGTTTAACATAGCTCGGGCATTTGCAAACCTTCCGCTGCCAAAGGGTGATAGAGTAGGGGTTGTATCCGCTGGCGGGGGGTGGTGTGTGGAGGCTTCTGATGCTCTTGAAAGCTTGGGGCTTAAGCTCCCTCCTCTACCAGAGCATGTGATAAGAAAGATGGATGAAATTCTCCCACCCTTCTGGAACAGAAGAAACCCCATGGATCTCGTGGCACTTGTAGAGCCGGAGCCATTTAAGGTTGCCGTAGAGCTTCTCCTGAAGGAGGAGGACTTTGACATGCTGATGCTCTTGGGGTATGGGAACTTCGGGAGGATCTCGGACTTGCCATTCATAATACCAAGGGAGGATTCCACAGCTAAGGAAATAGCGGATCTTGTTAAAAAATATAAAAAACCTTTAGTTGCTGTTAACGTATTTGGGAAGGAGTTTAGCAATGTCAAGGTTTTTGAGGAAAACGGTGTTCCAGTATACCTGTCCATCGAGAAGGCCGCAAAGGTCATGAAGGCTTTAGCTGACTACGCGCATTATTTAAAATCGCTGCGGGAGGGAGAATCAAGCAAATAGCGTAACTCTATTTTTTATTTTGGAGTGATACAAATGAGCTTTAAAAGAAAATTTAGAAAGAGTCTCTTCGAGTTTGAGAAAAAGAGTTACGTCAAAGAGAGTACCCCCAAGAATCTCTTAGATTGCTCTCTTGGCACAAATCCCTTTGGATTTCCTGAAGAAATCTTAAGAGAAATAGAACTGGAGAGTTTTGATCTCTCAAACTATCCCTCTCCATATAATGATCTCTTAAGGGAAAGCCTTGTTGAGTATTGGGAAGACGCTTTTAGCAAAGACGAGGTATTCATAAGCTCCGGCTCAATTGGATGCCTCGAAAAGATAAACAAGTTCGCAATATCTGAAGGCTCTCGCGTGCTGGGCTACGTTCCACAGTTTCAAGAGTACATAACTGAAGTTAAGCTTATGGGTGGAATCTACGAATACGTGGCACTTAAAGAAGAGAAAGACTTCGAATTCATTCCAGAGGAGCTTATGGAAAAGATAACAGAGGAACACGTACTTGCTTACATAGACAACCCGAACAATCCTACTGGCCAAGTGATTCCATTGGACATTATTGAGGAGATAGTAAAGAAAGCCGCAAGCAAAGACGTTATCGTGCTCGTTGATGAAGCCTATGGAGACTTTATGGATAAAGAGAACTCTGCAATAAATCTAGACTATCAAAACCTCATAGTTGTGAGGTCATTCTCAAAGGGGTTAGGATTGGCAAACTTGAGGATCGGTTATGTTGTAATAAAGGGAGAAGAGCTCAGAGAGTTGTACTCTAAGGTAAATCTACCATTCCAAGTTAGTACCCTAGCCGAGAGAATAGCAGTAAAAGTTCTAGAGCACCCAGAGTTTCTTAAAGAGAGTATAAGGAAAATTTCGGAGGAAAAGAAAAAGATGGTGGATCACTTGAGGAAAGCGGGTTTCAAGGTTGCAAAAACTGAGATGAGTGTCCCAATCTTGCTCGCTGGCAAAAAGGGCCTTGATACCTATAACTACCTGCTCCAGAAGGGGATTTTAGCTGTGAATGGAGCAGACTTCTTAGGAGTGGATCCTTCATACGTCAGAATAAGGATTCCAGAAAAAGCGGAGACGTTTATAAAACAGCTGTAAAAATCAAAGAAAAATTTAGGAGAAAGTTTTTCTTAATACTTTCCCTCCTTTTTCTCCTCTCAATTCTCCTTTATTCAATCCTCTCATTCTTTCACCTATTTGTTTGGATTGTGAAGTGCTCAAATGGAAAAATTATGCTAACAGTATCTATTTAATCTAAAGTTACAACTATTAACATTATCTTCCATCCTATGTGGGATTTAACCTCACTAAAGCGGAGATTCTTACGCCCACATACTTGTACCTCTTTTTGAAACTTTTAACTACCCTTAGGCATCACTCATCATTCCTCCTAATCAACTCTCACATCATTCACCATAAACTCAATCACAAGCCTCGTGAGCCAACACACCCCCCAACTTATCCTCACAGTACCTATAAAATTGTCGAAACGCTTAAACCTTGTTATACTTTGCAAAGAAGAAGTAAAATATCAGAGTGGCCGTTACATAGAGTGTTGCAGTGACGTAAAATGGATAGCTGAGAGAGAGTGAGAAAAGTACCCCTCCTATATAATTCCCAAGACCCCTCATAAAAGTTGAGAAAGCCCTTCTAATACCAGCTGCCGTGGCTTTTTCTTCCATTGTAAAGAACCCCATCATAAAGGCATCATTTATAGGCCAAACTATGTTCATGAGAATTGAGCGAATTATGTAAACAAAGGCCGCTAAGAGGAAGAGCTCTAATGATGGAAAAATACCAAAGAGAAAAGCAGCAGTTATTTGGAAGAAAGATATCGTTTTTACCGGGCCGATTCTATCCACGAGCTTTGGAAGAACAAAAGAACCAAAACCCATCACAAGCTGCTGAGCAAAGAAAACACCACTTATAACAGCCAGCGTTTGGCCAAAACGAAGGTTAAAGTAAAGGCTCATATAGGGAATCGTTATACCTGCTCCCAAACCGATCATCGCGGAAGGAAGAGAAAACTTAAGTATTTTCACTACTAACTCCTTTCTCCAATTTATCCGCGGGTTTTTAACTGGGATATCCCTGATTATTGTGAGGATAGGGATTACAACTGCAAACTGAAGAACTGCCAAAGCAACAACAAGTCTATATGCAAGTGAAGTAGTTATACCAAAGTTCTCCATGAGGAAATCCGGAACAAATCCAGCAATTAAAACCCCCAAGGCATTTAATATTGTCCCCAATCCAAAGCTGATGGAAAAAGCGTGATGTCTCTCTTTCTCCTCAACTTCTTCACTCAGTAATGCATAGAAATTGGGCTGTCTTATACCCATATTGGCACCAATCAAGAAAAATCCCAGTGCAATCACGTAGAAGTTAAATGCCAAGACTTGGAGTATCCTCCCCAAAAGACCCAAGGAAGCCCCAAGAAGAAGAGTTTTCTTGTAGCCAAGCCTAAGCGATAGTTGTCCTGCAATCAGGAAAAACAATCCACCAACAAATGTCTGGATTGAAAAGAAAACTCCCATCTTATCCATTCCATATCCTAAAGCGCTTAGATAGAACGGCATTATGAATACGGAGAACTGGAGGAATAACTGGCCCGCCCCATTAGCCATTATGAGAAGTTTTGCATCTCTGTTATAACTTCCAAGCATGGTTGAACTATAAATCATAGCGTTTATAAATTTATCGAAATGAAATCCGGAAAGTTTAAATACCCTCTTAAAATGGTTTTACTGGTTAAAATCAGCCAATAAGAGGCCCCATATAGGTCTAATCAGAGGGGCTAAAATAAGCTTTAACCTATTTTGTCACTTCTAATTTCAATTATAACGTTAGTAATTCTTCTAAGATTCTAAAAGCAGTTAACAGAGCCATTATAAGAAATATCACCTTCAGTTTCTTTGACCCAATTTTTACCGCAACCTTTGCTCCCAGCCAAGAACCTATAATCACCGGGACTCCCAGCAGAATACCAAGAGAATAATTAACGCTATCCTGTGATGCATAATTCAAGAATGCAACGAAGTTATTGACAAAAATAACAACCTTAGCAGTTGCATTTGATTCCAAGATATCCATGTGTAAAAATAAACTAATCGCAGAAATTATTATCAGGGTGGAGGCTATTCCCAAAATCCCTACATAAACTCCTATAATTAGGCCTATTAATGCCTGCCAGAGATTACCCTTAAGTACTAGAGTGGGTTTCTGTTCTTTCAAAGCAAAATATGTTCCAATTAAGAGAAGAACAAGCACGAGAATTTTGGCAGCCCTATCAGATATGCTGAGTAAAAATGAACTTCCCAGATAAGCACCCACAAGAGAGAACAATGTTAGAGTATTAACTACCTTTAAGTTTTTTAACACTCCAGCTCTAAAGTATGTCATTGAAGATATCAGAGTCAGAAGTGCTATCACCATCTTTAAAGTTCCAATAGCAACTTTAGTGGGAATCTCTAAAAGA
>QMUF01000044.1 GCA_003663525.1 Thermococci archaeon
AGGGCTTCCTGCTTCATCAGGAAGACTTGCCCCGTTATGATTGCCCGATAAGGCACGATACGGGGTAGAGGTCTTCCCTCCACAGGCAGTCCGGGCCGTCCCAACCCTTCATCTAAACCCCTTTTCAAAATGTTGAGTGAAGCGTTCAAATCCCTCTCCAGCACCAGCCCACACTTCGGGCACATGAAAACCCTATCCGAAAAACTCAACTCACCAACAACGAAACCACAGCGAGAGCAAGTCCTCGAAGTGTAGGCTGGTTTAACGAAAACAACCCTCCGACCAGCTCTCCCAGCCTTGTCGGAGAGTATTCTAACAAACTCCTTCAAAGCCGAATCGAGAAAACGGCGTCTAAAACCCTTAGTATGGCCGTTCTCCACAATGTTTTTAGCGTTTAAATCCTCAAGGATGATAACATCGTAATTCCTCACATAGTAGAGGGCGAGCTTATGGAGGAAATCCCTCCTCTGATTGTAAAGTCGCTCATAAGCTTTAGCCAGCTTTACCCTCGCCTTCTCCCAGTTCTTTGAGCCTTTTTGCTTCTTTGAGAGTTGCCTTTGAATTTTCTTAATCCTCTCAAGGGAGTTCTCCAAGAAGAGCGGATTTTCAAAAGCGTTCCCCTCGCTGTCCACGACGAAGTGTTTAACCCCGAGGTCTATTCCCACGACTTTTCCAGTCTTTAGGAGGGGTTCCGGTTCCTCCTCAACTTGGAATATTGCATACCACTTACCACTTTTCGTTCTCTTGATGATGACGCCCTTCACTTTCCCCTTAATCCTGCGGTGAAGCTTGATGGGGAATTCGCCAATTTTCGAGAGGTGCAACCTCTTCCGCCCCTCATCGAGCTTGAAGCCACTCTGGTTGTAGTTTAAAATCTTCCAACTATTGGGCGAAGTCTTGTAACGAAGTTTCCCGACTTTGTAGCCTTTTCTCCCGAGTTCTTTTAAGGCATTCAGGTTCGACCAGAGTTGAGGGTTCACCATTTGCAGGACTTTTGAATACACTTTGTTGAGCTTGGGGTTCTCCCTCTTTAGTTTGACGATGAATCTTTGAGTGTCGTATTTCTTGAGATTTGGATTTTCTCGCTTGGCCTTCAAGAGCTGGTTGTAGAGCCATCTACACAATTCCATGTGCTGGAGCATTATTTCCTGCTGAGCTTTTGATGGGTAAATGCGGAAGCGATATGAACGCATCAACTCCGCTCACCCTGCTTTCTGCGTATGACGACCAAAATTAAGCGATACAGCCTCGTAAACTGAATGGTACTCGTACTTACTCTATAATTACTACTTACAATGGTATTTAAGGCTTTCGGGCTTTCATCCCCTCCCCCTCGGAAGAGGACTTCCCGCCCGATGAGTTAAAACAGAGGTGCCATGGGACTAGCCAAAGACAGCACCCATCATGTCCATCTTCTCTTCAGAACATCCTTTAACCTTAAATTCAGGCATTTTATCAATTAGCTCAACATATCTCTCCCCGCTTACCTTCTCTGAGGCCCCATTTTTTATATAAAATGCCTTCAGAATGCTCTCCGCTTTATAAGCAACTAAAAACTCCCCAGTTTCTATGTTTCCGAAGTCTACGAATATAGCATTCCCACCGGTATAAGGCTTCTTACACTTAAAGGGAACACTTGCAGAGTTTAACATAGCATCTCCAAGTGCAAAGTTTGCCTTTTTACCATTTATTTCAGTCCAAAAAGGAACACCCTCAAAGTCACCTTCCACTACTACAAGGGTTCTCTGTCCATCAAATTCTATAACCGGAGCACCCTTATTCTCAAGTATATGAAAAAGTTCCTCAATTGTCTCAGCATTCTTTAAACTTGCAACAAATCCTTCAACTTTCATGTCAATCCCTCCATTTTTCTTTCCAAAAGAAATAAGCGAGGGGATTTATAATCATTCCTCCTCTTTTATAAGTTCCCCTTCTTCACCTTTTTCATTGGAGAGTTCCCTTAAACGGTCAATACCAGATCCAACTGCTATCAGTATATCCCCCTCTTCAATAGTTTCGTCCTTTGAAGGGTTGTAAATGTAACGACATCCTCTCTTTATTGCGATTAGCCTAACCCCTACTTTTGTGGGAAGTTTAAGCTGTTTTAAGGGATTTCCAATGAGTATTGAACCTTTATTAACTTTAACTCTGCCAATTTCCTCATCAACATCATGCATTATCTTTCTTATCACTGGATGAGGTTCCACATCCCTAAGGACTAAATCCGAAATCTCATATGCGGAATCAGATATCTGCTCATTGATATTGGCCATCTCAATTATGCTTAACAACTTCTCGGGATCTTCTTCATATTTAGCAGCCCTCAAAGCCAACTTTTTAACTTTGAGTGTTAGTTCATCCATCTTCTCCTCAAGAATGTAAACTTCATCAGCTATATCCTCACTATCATACATAACTGAAGAAAATGCAAGGTCTACCATAAGGGAAGAGAGGTTTTTCATTTCTATCAAGCAGTCTTTAATCTCCTCAAGCTCTTTCATCACCAACCACCCTGATAATACCTCTAGCAATTTCCTTAAGATGTTCCACAGATGTGTGAGTACCCCTACCAATAAGCACATCATCAGGTTTTATCTTAAAGTTCTTATCCGGAGCAAATATCCACCTCTTACCCCTTTTAACAGCGATTATCCAGACGCCTGTATTGCTTGCCAATTTTAGGTCTCCCAGAGTCTTCCCTACTAGAATTGAGTCCTGTGTAACTGTTATTTTAGCTATAACTTCCTCACTTTCCATTATTGCTTCTGTAATAACGGGGTGAAGTGCAATACCTTCTAAAACCATTTTGGCCAAATCACCAGCAGCATTCGATATATCTTCTATAGAATTGGCCATTTGTAATACGGAAGTTATCTGTTCGGCCTCTTTTGGGTTTCTTGCTGCCAAAACTGCATGGGTCATTAAATGATAATTAAGAAGATCCATTCTCTCTTCAAGATCAAGAACCTCCTCAGCTATTTCTTTGTCCCCAAAGAGGATTGATGTATAAGCAAGATCAACCATGAGCTCAACAATATTTTTCATTTCTATAAAGAGTTCCTTAACGCTTTTAGGTTGATATTCAAATTCCTCAAATTCCTCCATCTATCTATCCTCCCGTTTTTATCTCATACCCCATTTTCTTTTAAGGTTTTCTTAACCTAAACAATCAGATGAGCAACACCTACCGTGAAGAGGGTTGAAAAGATATCGGCCAAAGTTGTTATCGTGGGAACGGTGGCATTATCAGGATCTAAACCTAGCCTATCAAAGGTTATTGCTAAAAAATACGCCATCCACATAACCCCAAATGCCAAAAGGGGGTAGAGCAATAAAAAAGGTTTTACGAATCCAATATGTGTATGGAGTGTGAGTTTAACAACGCCAATTGCAATCAAATTTGCTAATACTCCTAATATAGCAGCTAAAATAGTATAAAGGGAAATTTCAATTACTGTTGTTTTGTTAAAAAGTTTCTCTATTTCCCCAAGATGTATTCTAGTAGATGTTTTTGCTCCTATTACTGACCCCAGATTTCCAGTACTGTCAAGTATCGCTGGATACATAACACTAAAAATTATTGAAGCATGAATTATATCACTATAACTCTCCAAAAGTGTTCCGGATATGCTCGAAATAAATGCCAATACTCCCACAATACTTAATACTTCGACAAAGACCTTTCTCTCTTGTTCTCCAATTTTAAACCCTTTACCCACTATTAATGAGAGAATTATGGCAAGAACCAAAAGGAAATAAAAAGTCTTAGGAGTATCTTCATATAAGAACATGAAACCAACCAAAAGTGGAATAGTAATCAAGTCAGCGATAGAAGTTACTATCGGTGCAGCTACTGCATCTGGATCTACCCCTTTTTTAAATGGAATTATAGTAGCCAAAGCAGTTGAATATCCTAACAAAAGACTTGTAAATATGGTAGAGGTTATTACTATCAAAAAGACAGCGACTGCAATTCCAACTTCTCTAACTTTAATCACGCCTACAAGCCAAAGTATGGTAACAGGAAGTAATGAGAGAAGTATAGAAATGAAAATATTCTTAACAACGTTTTTGTCCTTTAGAGTTGGATTCATTTCACCTAAATGGAGCATAGTTGTAAAACGAGAAGCTAAAGATCCATATATATTTCCTCTAAGGCCCATGAGACCAGGGAGAATAACGAGAATTATTGGATATTCAATCATTATTTTCTTGAAGAATTTTCCAAGAAACGCCCCAGCAAAAAAGTCAAGGAATAAGCATAAAAATAATGCTGGAAATGATGCTAGAATAATCTCTTTTAACAATTCCTCTACTCCCTTCGACGAACCTACTCGAACTACTACCACTTATTTCACTCTCCATCTTTTTGTTCCTCCTGGTGCTTTTCTCTTATCATTATGATAACTCTCCAAAAATCCTATAAAAAGGTTTTGGTAACTCTAACTCATGAAAAGACCCATGAAAAGGAAGAAATAAAAGACGAAAGGTTTATTCAAACTGGAACGGTGATACATGATCACCATATTTTCCTTTCGCCTCAAGCAGTCTCTGTCTTTCCTCCTCAAGGATTTTAAAGAGGTCTTCTGGTATATTACCTATCTCTTTGTAAATCTTTTTAATTCTCTCGATTTTTGCTAAAAACTCTGGCACTCTTATAGTAAACTGACGTTCATAATCTTCTCTCCGATATTCCTTGTTGAGGACTTCCTTAAAGAGCTTCTTTAGGTCTTCATATTTGGGAATGTATCCAACAGGAGTTTTTATTGCATCCACGTCTCCATGAACCCTCAGTTCCATCCACTTGAGCCACACAGATTTATCAAGCTTGTGATTGAGCCATTTCCCATCTTTGTCCCTGAGGAAATAGTTGACTGCAAATATCTTAGGCTTTATTCTAAGCTTTTTCTCAAATTCAAGATAATTCTTTAAGTACTTCCCGATATGAACACTTAGGAAATCAAGAATTGCCATTGGATTAAATGCTCTCACTCCCTCTTTCCCAAGAGTGGCTGCTGTAGTTTCACTTTCCAAAGCCGCGCCCATTGTTATAACACCATGAGCCCAATCAAAGGCTTCTCTAACCGGAGGCCAGGTATCTGCATCCCTACCTCCAAAAATCATGCCACCAACTCTAACACCGCAGGGGGTCTCCAATGCTTCCAAGTCAGCATTTGGAAATGCCTCTAAGCTAACTGTGAAACGAGCGTTTTTGTGGCTTGCTGGGATTTCATTGCCCTCTAAGTCTTTTTTACCTCTCCACCACTTGCCACTATGATTTTCTCCCTCATCCGGAATTGGGATGCCCATATCGTTCCAGTAAGGTTTTCCATCCTTAATGAGAACATTAGAGAAAATTATCTCGTTCGGTGAGTGAAGAACTTCCCAAATTATTGGATCATCTTCAGAGTTAACCCCTTGTATAATACCAAAAACGCCCTTCTCGACGTTTGCACCTCTTGCTTCTCCTTTCATGTCAACTATAAATGCTAGATCATCTCCTACAATATTCTCCCAAGAAATCATGGCAGTTGAGGTCTTACCACACATTGATGGATAAGCTCCAGTGAAGTATGTCCTTCTTCCATTTGGCCCATTTACACGCATTAAGAACATGTGTTCACTTAACCAACCCTCTTCAACGGCCCTTTTTATAGTTAATCTAAATGCAAGCTTCTTCAATCCTATGGTGTTTCCACCATATTGAGTATTTGCAGAGTAAACGGTTTCACCTTCTAGATCTATGTATACTCTCCTCCCATCTATGTTCTTGCTGGTCTTCCTTTCATCGAGTTCTCCTGCTGAATGTACGAACTTTAAGAACTTTGCCTCTCTACCTAAGCGCTTAAATTCTTCGTATCCCTTTCTATAAAGTATAAATTCACTATGAGCAACATAAGCAGAATCAGTAAGTTGAACCGCTGGTATCGTGAAAACGGAATTTTTAGGGCCAAGCACAAAGAAGCATACAAAGAGCTCCTTCCCTTTAGCTATATCCTTCATAATCTCATGTATCTCTTTAAGACCTTTCTCTCTATCCATAGTATTAATAAAAGGTATTTCAACACCTTTAGGTACTAATATTTTAGTTCTTGCCTTATCTCTTGCTTGATCGTAGTAACCATCATAATGGATGGTATGGCCTTCCATTGCAAGAGGTTTTTCCTCACCATACTCAATTGCCTTTCTTCTTATGTAATCCTCATCTTCTTTTGAATCCGTACAAATAAAGACTCTTGCAGGATTCAGAAGTTCAATGTACTTTGCCAAGAATTCATTAAGTTCTAGGTTATCAATCCCTTTAATTTTTTCAAATTGTTCCGGATCTAGTCTTTTCTTTAGATAATCCTCTGGAGTCATTTTACACCACCGTAAAACCTTTACATTTAGAAATTAAAAAGGTTTCTACAATATCTCGCCAGATATCACCAAAAATTATATTAACAGAGACTCCCTAATTCTTATGGTGCAAAAAATATGCATGCAGTGATCCTAGCGGGCGGAAAAGGGACGCGATTGCTTCCCTTAACAGTTTATCGTCCCAAACCAATGATCCCATTCTTCAATAAACCCATGATGGAATATGTGATAAAAGAAGTAGTAAATGCTGGCGTAGAAGAGATATTTATCCTCGTAGGGTATCTCAAAGAGAGGATCATAAATTATTTCGGTGATGGAAGCGATTTTGGAGTGGAAATAAAATATTCAAATGGAGAAAACATAAAACTTGGAACAGCCGGTGCTACAAAAAAAGTAGCAGACAGAATAAATGATACTTTCATTGTGACTTCAAGCGATGTACTCACAAACCTTGATGTCAACACACTCTATGATTACCATAAAAGAAAGAAAGCTCTAGCCACTATAGCTTTATCCCAGGTTGAAGATCCAAGCCAATATGGGATTGCAATTGTAGATTCAAATAACAGAATATTAAAGTTCAAGGAAAAGCCCAGACCTGAAGAAGCTTTTAGTAATCTAGTGAATGCAGGTATTTACATTTTTGAACCTGAGGTCTTTGACCTAGTTCCTAGAGGACAGAATTTTGATTTCTCCCTTAACCTATTTCCAAAAATGTTAGAGGAAAATCTCCCTCTTTACGGGTTCCCCTTTGAAGAATACTGGAATGACGTAGGGAGGCCTTCAAGTTACCTTCAAGCAACAGTAGATGTATTTCTCGGGAAACTTAAGCTACCCCAAATAAGAACTGATTCCCTTAAAGGGAACCTAGAATATGGAGGCTCCCTTTACAGTGGAAGAAGGTGCCAAATAAGAAAGCCGCAGATAAGAGGATTTGCGGTTTTAGGGGACAACGTTGAAATAAGCAGAAATGTTAAAATAGAACGTTCAGTGATATTCTCAAATGTAACTATAGAAGAAGGGGCAGAGATTTATGAAGCAATTATAGGAGAGAATGTTTATATTGGAAAAGGCGTTATTATTGAAAGTGGGAGTGTCATCGGTGATAATTCGGTAATTGAAGACTTCACAAAGATTGGGGCCAATGTAAAAATCTGGACCGAGTCAAGAATTGGTAGAGAAAGTATAATACTTCCTGATTGAGGTGGTTGTGATGGAAATCTATAGATCTGAAGAATTTAACCCAGAGGAGCTTGCTCTGCTTGGAAGGGCCATCGGAACAGTTGCCCAAGGGACTATAATAGTAGGAAGGGATGGAAGAGCAATTTCAAGATACGGAAAGAGAGCCCTAGTAGTTGGGATCGTGAGTACCGGATCCTCCACAATGGATGTAAGGTTGATCCCCCTCATAGTCCTCAAGGATTTCGCCCACAAACGGGGCCTTCCTCTTGTATATGTTTATTACTACAATGGAGTGAATGTAGAAGTTAGCGGATTTGACCCCGATGAAATAAATGCGCTACTAAAAACAAAGAGGTTTATAGAAGCTCATCCTAACGACATCGGGGCCACTATTTATTATCCAAATGCACTGGACGATTTCCTTCAAGATATGTTCAAGCACTATAGCTTTGAAATAGAAGGCAAAGCTTTGATTGATTGCATGAACACCCCAGCAGTGCTTTTATTCCCCAGATTAAGTGAACGCTTGAGATTTGAGGCAGAACTCCTTAATGATATGATGACCAGTTATTTGCCCCCCAAACCACCAGAAGTTTATTTGCAAAAGCTTAAAAAGGGAGATTACACCTTTGGACTTCGTTTCCGACCAGATGGGCATGTGGAGTTCTACAAAGATGGAGAAAAAAAAGAATTCGGAAGTATGTGGAAATTGTTAGATCATATGAAAAAAGTTCTTTGAAAAAATAGAACTCCTCTGGAGGTACGACTATGGGAATATTTATTGTCCTAGAAGGCATAGATGGAGCTGGAAAATCAACACAGGCCAAAATGCTTGCAAAATGGTTTGAAAATAGAGGATACGAAGTTGTGTTAACAAAAGAACCAACTGATACCGCTTTTGGAAAATTAATCAGACGTTTAGTTCTAATAGGTGGAAAGGAGGGTATAATCGACGGTGCTAGGATAAGTAAAGAGGCCGAGGCACTGCTTTTTGCTGCAGATAGAGCAGAACATGTTAAAAAACTTATAGAACCTTCTATAAAAGCTGGAAAGGTAGTTATATCTGACAGATATTTTTACTCATCCCTCGCTTATCAATGGGCAAGAGGCCTTGACCTAGATTGGCTTATTAATTTGAATGCATTTGCTCCAAGAGCTGATTTGGTTATATTGCTAGATTTACCCGTTAAAGAAAGTATAAACAGAATAAATGGAAGAAGCATCAGATCTGAATTCGATAAAATCGTAGAACTTCAGAAAAAAGTCAGGAAAAACTATCTAAAACTTGCGGAAAAGTTTAATGAAATAAGAATAATTAATGCTCTCGCTCCTGTGGAGGACATTCACAATGACATTACTGCTCTTGTAGAGCACGAACTCTTTGAAAAAGCAGAAGATTGAATAAATCCCAAACCCTTTTAACTTCCTTTTCTTTAAAACACTTAGCCGATGACGAGCGTTAGCCACTCTGATGTGATGAAGAAAAGAGGGTTAGCTGAGGCTTTTTGAACTCTTATCCTACTCCCCTGTGACCTACCCCGTCCTAAAGGGTGAGGCTTCGTGAGAATTCACCGGAATTATCCCCACTCTCACAGGCCGGTTCACGCAACCACTACCCCCTATCCTCATGGAATCGGGGGCTACTTTACACCAACCCTTACGGGTTGTCCAGGCTTACGGCTGTTATGAGGTCATTATATTCTGCATCCTCAGAGTATTTAAACCTTACCCACCCACCTCCCCTCGCATACCCTCCCTTTCGGAAGGAGTCTTGCAAGCAACAGGGAGATAAAGAAGGCCAAAGGAGAGGCTGAGATTTAGAAGATTCAAAAAAGAAAAACATAAGTTACATTCATGCTCCTTTATGCTCATCAAAGATGGATTTTGGCTTCTTATGGTCAAAATTGCCTAGTTGTACTTTCTCGGAAAACTTATATAGACTTTCACCGATAGGGAACTCGGTGATTGTAAAAATGCTTGGTTACTTTTTCACTCCAAAAAGCATAGCAGTGCTAGGAGCATCGAACGATCCACTAAAACTGGGATATGAAGTCTTCAAGAACCTTAAAGAGTACGGAGGGGAAGTATATCCCATCAATATAAAAGAAGAAACTATCCAAGGCGTTAAGGCATACAAGAACGTTAAGGAGATTCCAGAAGATGTTGATTTAGCAGTTATAGTTGTTCCAAGGAGATTCGTCAAGCAAGCACTCATTGACTGCGGCGAGAAAGGTGTTAAAGGAGTCATCATAATAACAGCCGGTTTTGGAGAAGTGAGTGAAGAGGGTAAAAGAGAAGAAAGAGAACTTGTAGAGATAGCACACAAATACGGAATGAGAATCATAGGGCCCAACTGTGTTGGAGTTATAGATACTCACAGCAACATGAATGCCACATTCATCATGAATGCCAAGAAAGGAAGCGTAGCCTTCGTTTCCCAAAGCGGTGCTTTAGGAGCGGGAATAGTGTACAAGAGTATTAAAGAAGATATCGGGTTCTCAAAGTTTGTAAGCGTTGGAAATATGGCTGACATTGATTTCGCAGATTTGATGGAATATTTAGCCGAAGATAATAATAGTAAGTCCATTGCCTTATATATTGAAGGAATAAAGAATGGAAAAAAATTCATGGAAATAGCCAAAAAAGTTAGCAAGAAAAAGCCAATAATAACCTTAAAAGCTGGAAAAAGTGAAAGTGGTGCAAGGGCCGCTTCTTCTCACACTGGTTCACTTGCGGGAAGTTATGCAATCTATGATGCAGCATTCAAACAGAGTGGGGTGCTCGTAGCTGAAACCATAGATGATTTATTAAGCATGGCAAGGGCCTTTACTCAACCACTACCAAAGGGTAAGAGAGTAGCAATAATGACTAACGCTGGTGGTCCTGGAGTCCTAACTGCTGATCAGCTCGATAAACGTGGACTTAAGCTGGCCAATTTGAAAGATGAAACAATGGAAAAGCTTAGGGAATTTTTACCCCCAATGGCAGCAGTTAAAAATCCCGTTGACATGATAGCAAGTGCAAGAGGAGAAGATTATTATAAAACAGCCAAACTTCTTTTAGAAGATGAGAATGTTGATATGCTCATTGCAATTTGTGTTGTTCCAACTTTTGCTGGAATGACCCCCACAGAACATGCAGAAGGCATAGTAAGAGCTGTAAAGGAAATTAACAATGGAAAACCTGTTTTAGCACTCTTTATGGCTGGATACGTTAGTGAGAAAGCTAAAG
>QMUF01000045.1 GCA_003663525.1 Thermococci archaeon
ATTATACACAAACGTGGCTGAAAATATAGTCTTTCCTGCTCCTGGCTCTCCCGCAACCAAGATTAAAGAACCATCTGGAAATCCATTCTTAAGAATGCATTCATCAAAATAATCAATTCCTGTCCTAGTCATTTTAATCGCCTAATACACTTTATCTTCAGAATATTTAAACATTATGGAGCCGGGACCGGGATTTGAACCCGGGACCTGCGGATTACGAGTCCGCCGCCCTACCGAGCTAGGCTACCCCGGCACCTCTCAGGGATGTTGGTGAACTACCCCGCCCTAACAGGTGGGACTTCGTGAGAGTTCATTGTTGCTTCATTCTCACAGGCCGTTCACACGGCCACTACCGGCTATCCCCTTAATGGAGGAATCGCCGGCTACCTCTTAAATGTATTGAATCATCCATTACTATAGGCAAGAGTATTTAAACCTTTCGGGCTCTCATCCCCCTTCTCTCAGGAGAGGTCTTCCCGCCTAAAACAAATAAAAGAGAAATTTATAAGCTTTTTCATACCAGTTCTTTGCCAGTGGTGGTCATAACGAGCTTTCCATGCTTCACCCCTTTTAAGCTGATTAGTCTCTCCGCAATCGTTTTCACCCTGCTACCCTTTCCTTTAACAACGATAACTTCAAGACAGTTATGTTCATCCATATGCACATGAAGACTTGATATAATCTCGTTCACATAATCATGCTGCATGTCCAAAAGCTCCTTCACAACATCTGCCTCATCGTGGTTATAGACTATCGTTATAGTGCCTGCCACTTCTTTATCCCCCTCTTCCCACTCATGTCTAACTATGAAATCCCTGACCAAGTCCCTTATGGCCTCACTTCTGTTAGCGTATCCCTTCTCTTCCATTATCGTGTCAAATTTTTCCAATAAGTCTTCCGGCATTGAAACTCCAAAGCGGATAATCTTCACAATCACCACCGATGTAAGATAACCATCTACAATATTTAAGTTTTGGCAAAAGAAAACTAAATGATCCAGCGTGCCTTAAAAGGTAAGGTTTTCAAAATAGAAACAGAGAATATTAATAAGGAATGAAGAGAAGAACACAACATGAGAAAAAAGTTTAAACTTGATGCTGGGAAAATCCTCATCCTCCTCTTCTTGGCTTATCTTGTATTCTTGTTTTGGAGTATGCAAACAGTTAGGCCTCCTCCACGGCAAGTATCTGAAGAAGAGGAAGAACTAATAGCAATCTCTGAGAAACTTGGGTTTCTTAACGATAACAAGTTAAGTGAAGAAGAAAAAGAGATTGCCACCAAAATATACCCTCTCTACAAATACCGAACAACGCTTTTTGATGAAGTTGAAACTGACAATCCACTCCTTCTTGCAAATCTAAGCAAACAAGTTGCTGAAGTTCTGGAAAAAGTTCCGATTCCCCTTAGAGATGACATGGTGCGCTTTCTATTTTCTGAGAGTCCCTACACACTTGAAGACTTCTCCAACAGAGTGGATATCTTTAAATCCCAAGTAAACGAGTTTCTTAGGACCTACAAAAAGCTCCCACCAAAGATTAGGAATGGAATAGAGAACTCCCAAAGCATCTATCAAGTAAAAACACTACAAGATTATATAACCATGATAAAGTCTCTGTATATAAACCTGTATGAGCTCCCCCCAGAAGTCGTGGATGGAATAGATAACATGAGAGGAATCTTGGATGGCTTTGAACCATACGAAATAGATAAGTTTTTAGAGAGCCTCAATTCTGTTGAAGGAAAGTTTTTCGAGAACCAGACTTTCAAAGAGTGGTTTGTTGAAAACTCACACCGATTTGATATTATAGAAGTGAATTCAAGCTGGATTAAGTTTGTAGAAGAAAGTACTTCTGACACTACTCCTCCAGAGATGTGGGGCGTGATAACAAGCGAAGGCGAAAAACTCAAGATAAGTTTTACAATAAAGGAAAATGTGAACGTTCCTAGAGAGATAGTTGTTAATACTGGAGAGAAAAATATATCCCTCCTTATATCCACTACTTCCCTCGTCTATAGTGGAACTATGGAATTCAAACAGGATTGGGGAAAATACAATATCACAATAACTGCAATGGATGTCCGAGGCAATAAAAACTCTGCAAGAGTAGAATTCCTACACTATCCAGAGACTTTTGAGATTAAATTTGATGGCAGTGGGGAACACTTCCAAAATGCTCATCCGTACACTAAGGAGGAACTCACAAAAATGTGGCGATACGCAGTGAGATACAAACCCCTGCAGATTTACAAAATTGTCCACCCATACCTAGGATTCGACAGGTATGGCAAAATAAGGTTTGATGGAGTAATGGAATTTTTCTATGAAGAGGCGAAAAGGGATCTTTTCAAATATTACAACAAACCTCTGCCTTTTTACTCAATAACTCCCCTTCATGTCGTATATTTCGTGAATAACTACGTTCATTCATATGATATTCCTTACATAAAAACGTTAAGATCAACTATTTGTGGATATGATGGTGAGACACAAGTGATACTTATGAACAACCTCTTTCTGGACTTCAATCTCAAAGCATGGGCCCTTCAGGTACCTGCAAGTATAAGTGGCTGGCGACTAGATCATTCAGAGGTCATTGTTATATGGGATGTCCCTCTCTTAGTGGGGAGCAATTACAGAGCGGTTTATGCTCTAGGAAAAGATCCATATATATCAAATAAGGATCTATTTTATCCATATGACCCTGAGTGGTTTTCCACGTACTATGATGAGACTTTAGAAATGATGACACTTGGGATTCTCCCATATAGGCCAGACGTAGTCTCAGTAAAAGACTTCTACAGTCGTTTTAATTTACGGGTAACTCCTGCCTATCCATACAAAAACCTGATGAAAGAACTAATAACTGGCTACGAATTCTTTGCCTCTTATGTAGCATTTAACATAAGCAGAGAGTATGTTCAAGGCCTTCTAGAAAAAATAAAAGAGGGAGACTTGAGCATACTGGAAGACCTAAACAAACTTGAAGCTGCAAGAGGCCTATGGTACAAACTCGATGGGCGAAACCTCTATTACGGCTCCAAATACACACCAGACTATGTAACGATCACGAGAGATGGGAAATTCTATTACGTTCACAGAAACCGTTTCAAGATCTTTTCTACTTCATAAGGATGCTCAAGGACTATTACTCCCTCTTCTTTCAAGGCCCTAATATGGTCAAGGTCAACTTTGCGTGGGTACAGCTTAAATATCTCTCCATTTGGGCCTTTCGTTTCTACCACAGACTTTGAATCAGTTGGAACTACCACCAATGGCACCTTGGTTTTCAAAGCTTGTGAAGCACAACATGAGAGAAGAGAGTCTGAAATACCCAGCCTTATTTTGGCCACAGTATTTGAGGTTGCAGGAGAGATCACAAAAAGGTCATATTTGCCAAGGTTAAAAGAACCACAAGAAGGAAATGCATGGCCTTGCCTTGATTCTCTCACAAGAGGGAAATCACCAATTCTCTCAAGAACCCCGTAAATTCTAGCAACCTCCTCGCCGGCCGAAGAGAGAAATACTTTGATTTCATGCTTTTCCTTTAAGCGTTCGACGACTTCAACACTCTCCACAAGTAGATGTCCTGCACCGCTGATGCCCCATGCAATCTTCAAGAGCTTCACCACTCATACTTCGAGAACAAAGTTTTAAGCATTTTTGCCAAAGCTCTACTGGTGAAGAATATGGAAATTCCAAACTATGGGAGAATAACCACAAGAACTATTATATTTGACTTGAATGGCACTCTGGGTGTTGAGGGAAAAGTAAGAGAAGACGTGAAAGAACTCTTGAAACACCTCAGCGAAAAATATAAGATAGCTGTTTTAAGCTCCGACACCTTTGGAACACTGGAAGAAGAATTCAAAGGGATTAACCTCAAAATAGAACGGGTAAAAGATGGCAACAAAAAGCTTCAGAAGGCCCTTGAATATGAGCCTTACATTGGTGTAGGCAATGGAAACAACGACGTTAGAATGCTTGAAAACGCTGAACTTGCTATTTGCGTAATAGGAGAAGAAGGAGCAAGTGTTAAGGCTTTGCTGGCGAGTGATATCGTGGTTAAAGACATTAAAGATGCAATCAACCTGCTACTGAACGAAAAAAGACTAATAGCAACTCTTAGAGGTTAAAACACTCTTTAATAACCCCCTCAATAACTGGATCAATTATTCTATATCTCTTCTCCCCATCTTTATATTCCGCATTAATCCAACTCATCTTTTGAAGAGCCTCTAAGATAGCAGCCAATCGTGAATTTGGTATTTTACCACTCCTAGATTCCAAGAATTCTTTTATGAGTGTCCATCTATCAAATCCCATTGAAATAGCTCTTAACACTAAGATATACCTAAGACTCCGCTTTTCAAGTTCTCTTAACTCACCTTCGAGGAATTTTTCTGCTTTCCGCATTACCCCTTTTATAGCGTTTTCAAAACTTTTCGTTTTTATGTAATTGTATCCAAACTCTACTAACCACCCTGGAATTCCACCTAAAAGTTCTGCAGCATGTTCTATTTCCTCTTCTCTTATTTTTATTCCTGCTTCAACGAATCCCTGTCTCAAGAATTCAATTGAGAGTTCTCTAGAAAAGGGAGAGATAGTAATCTCATTATATATCCTGCCGTATAGGGGAGATTCATAATCTGAAACGCCAAGAAGATCATGCAAAAGTCCTATTTCAGAACCTGTAAAGATAAAACTTATATTTGGCAGATTATCATATGCGTAGGCCACGAGGGTTAAGAACTCTTTTCCTCCTCTCCGTCCGTAGAACCTCAAATATTGGGCCTCATCGAAGGCTATAATAACCCTACTGCGCTTATTTAATGCCTCCAAAATCTCTGAGAGTGAGACTTCAGGTTCAAAACTCAATTGAAGTCCTGCAATTGATACTCCCTTCACTCTTTTTAGGTACTGAAAGACTTCCCTTTTTATGAGATGGCTAAGAGAGTTTAATCCATTTTCAAAGGCCTTTAGCAGAGACTCATTTGTTATCCACCCTCCGGAATCAAAATGAAGCTTCCTTACATCTATGTATATACCGCTTTCCAACTCATTCAACACAACTTTGAGTAAAGAGGATTTTCCTACCCGCCTTATCCCCAGGATAAGGGTAATCGGATATTCCTTAGCAGAATTCTTTATCATTTCTACCTCTTGTTCCCTATCGAATATGTCTTCCCTCTTTTCCTTTGGCCTTGGGTCAAACAACATAGGTAATGCCCCCATTACCTAGTAATGGTACCATTACTTATAAAGTTTTTGAGGGAAAGTTAAAAGGCAAGAGGGGGATAATACAATAGCGGATGATGACCAACTTGGGCTGATTGATGAAGAACCCTATGAGCACTGACGCCTTTTCCTCTTCTTTTTGGGAAGAAGCCTAACCTTGCTCCCACAATCAGGACAAACATCATCAGGAGGCTGAGTTTCAAACTTCTTTCCACATCCTACACAGACATAACGCCATTTTATCACTTTCTTTATCCCCTTTTTCAATGTTCTGAACTTTAGACCCAGAAGAGTCGCAATATTTTGGAGGTTGTAATCATCAGTAAAAAGTTCCCCTTTAAGTTCATAGGCTAGAGCCAGTATTTCAATATCAGCATCACTTAATTCTCCAAGTTCACCAGTTTCAAGGGCCTTTTCTTTAATTTTTTCAATGCTATCCTTTGAGGGCACCATAACTTTAACTTTACCTGCACTAATGAGACTTTCCAGTAAAAGTCTCGATTCTGGGTCTTTAACCTCCCCAATTACTTTTGGAGTTGTAACGCCCTCTACATCAATACCCTGGATAAATATGGCTGCATCTATAATCAACATGGGATTTAATTAGAAGAAAGAGTTAAAGGTTTATCGTCTCATCTATGAAGTGGTGAAAAACTATGAAAATTGACCTTAATTCAGATCTTGGGGAAAGTTTTGGAAGGTATAAGCTAGGTCTCGATGAAGAGGTTATGAAGTACATAACCTCAGCCAACATTGCCTGCGGATGGCACGCAGGAGATCCCCTAGTAATGAGGAATACTGTGAGACTCGCAAAAGACATGAATGTTGAAGTTGGCGCTCATCCAGGATATCCTGATCTTATGGGATTTGGAAGAAGATATATGGGCCTTACAAGAGAAGAGGCCAGAAACTATATCCTGTATCAGATTGGGGCTTTATACGCATTTGTAAAAGCTGAAGGATTAACATTACAGCATGTCAAACCACATGGAGCTCTTTATAATGCTCTCGTTAGAGATGAAGAACTTACAAGAGGTGTTCTTGAAGGAATAGCTGATTTTGATAAAAACATAATCTTCGTCGGGCTTTCTATGTCAAAACCCTTAGAAATTGCAGAAGAAATGGAACTAAAAATTGCCCATGAAGTTTTTGCCGATAGGGCTTATAATCCTGATGGAACCCTCGTTTCACGAAGAAAACCAGGTGCGGTAATCCATAATAAAGAGGAGATAGCCGAGAGAGTTATCTCCATGGTAAAGGATGGTGGAGTAAAAGCGATCAATGGAGAATGGGTTGAACTCAAAGCAGATACAATCTGTGTCCATGGGGATAACCCAAAAGCCGTGGAGATAACAGCATACATAAGAAAACGCCTCGAAGAGGAAGGAATTAAAATAGTTGCAATGAAAGAGTTGATACGGTGATCAAATGCTCCCTAAGTTCAAACCCGCTGGTGATTCAGCGATAGCTATAATCTTTGGTAATGAAATTAGCGAAGAGATAAACAAAAAAGTGCATGCCGTGGCGGAAACAATAGAACATGCTTCCCCAGAATGGCTAGTTGAAGTTGTTCCTACATATACAAGCGTCTATGTGTATTATGATCCTATTAGAATTTCCTACTCTGAGATAGCAGAGGCCCTGAAACCTTTTTTATCAGCCGGGCCTAAGAAAGAAGAAAAAAGAATAGTTAAAATACCCGTTGTCTATGGAGGAACCTTTGGCCCAGACATAGAGTTCGTTGCTCAATACAACAATCTCACCATAGATGAAGTCATAGAGATTCACTCAAAACCACTATATAGAGTCTATATGCTCGGATTTCTCCCTGGATTTGCATATCTGGGCGGCATGGATGATAGAATAGCAACGCCTAGACTTGAGAAACCCCGTTTAAAAGTCCCTGCTGGAAGTGTGGGTATAGCTGGGAAACAAACGGGGTGGTACGCAATAGAAAGCCCCGGAGGATGGAGACTCATAGGCAGAACTCCCTTAAAAACGTTTGACCCCCATAAAAAACCTCCAAGCATTATAAAAGCTGGAGATTATGTGAAGTTTGTTCCTATAAGCGAAGAGGAATTTCAAGAGATTTACAAAGATGAATGGGGAGAGGAAAGATGATAGAACTCGTCAATGTTCCTTCTTTAATTACAGTGCAGGACTTAGGAAGAAGTAAATATCAGAGTTTTGGAGTTCCCGTTAGTGGCGTGATGGATGAGGTTTCTGCAAGACTAGCAAATTATCTTGTAGGTAATGAAGATAACACTCCACTCCTAGAGTTCGTATTAAAAGGGCCCACCATAAAGTTCCATTCCCCGGCGGTTTTTGCGGTGGGTGGAGATGTAGAAGTAAAGCTTAATGGCCAGCCAATAAAAGCATGGAGGAGCTATTGGACAAAAAGAGGAGATATACTTGAGATAGGCATCCTTAAATCCGGAATGTATGGCTATATAGCGTTTGCCGGAGGAATTGCATGTGAACCAATTTTAGGCAGTTGTTCCACATACTTAAGAGCAAATTTTGGAAAAGCCCTAAGTTCCGGAGATAAGCTTAAACTTGGTTATGCAATTTTAACTGGTAAAGAAGGAAAACAGCTACCAAAAGAATTTGTTCCAAAATATGAAAAGGAAAATATAGTTAGAGTTATCCTTGGCCCTCAAGAGGAACACTTCACCAAAAGAGGCATAGAGACCTTCCTAACATCAGAATATACTGTAACTTCTGAATCCGATAGAATGGGTTACCGTCTGGAAGGGCCAAAGATAGAGCACTCTGATAAAGGAGCGGACATAATAACAGATGCAATCCCCCTTGGCTCGATTCAAGTACCAAAAAATGGAAAACCGATCATAATGCTCGCAGATAGACAGACTACTGGAGGGTATGCAAAAATAGCCATAGTCACAAAAGTAGATATTCCAAAAGTTGCCCAAACAAGACCCGGAGAGAAAATTAGCTTCAAAACAATCAGTGTTGAAAAAGCTCAAGAAGCTTTGAGACGACAGGAAAATCTCATGAAAGCAATAAAATTCTTTCTCCGTGGAGAAATGAGAGCATATAAAGTGAAAACTTTTGGAGAGGAGATAATAGCATTTACAAAGATAGAAAAGAAGAAGTGATCATTCCTTTTCCCGCATAACACGGACAACTTTGTAGTGCTTTTCATCACATTCAAAATCATCTGAAATTTCAAGAATCTTGACGATATCGCCCTCAAATAGACCTTCTGGCCTAGTAAGGGCCTGTTTTTCAGGATCACTGCATTCAACAAAGCTTAATTTTATTTTTGAACCCACTATTGCAAGTCGTGGTTCCATTGCTACTTCTATTGCTGGCTCAATAACCTCAACCACTCTAACCTTACCCTCATGTAGTGGACATGAGTGCTCTATGTTCCTAACCCGTACAACCTTGTACCTCCTTCCTGGCTCCAAATTTCCTACACAAACTCTTGCAAGCCTGCAACTTTTACATGGGTCAGCTGGCCCATAATAAATGAATTCAACTCCCGGTTTTGCAAGCTTTTCCCCAACCAACGTGATTGTCATTTTAACACCTCCTATGAAATATGATCATATTACTCCAGTTATTTTGGCTGCTTTTTCAGCAGCCTCCTTTGTTAGCCCGTCCTTACCTAAGATTGTATACCTCTCAGGTCGGATAGTGTGAGCAATAGTCAAGGCTTCAATTATAAACTCTGGATCGATCTCAAGTTCATATGCATTAGTTGGTGCTCCAACCCTCTTTAAGGTTTCTCTAATCTTCTTCCAGTTGAGACCATGTAAGTAGGCCATTATTATTGTTCCGACCCCACATTGTTCTCCATGTAATGCAGGTTTTGGAACTATTGCATCCAATGCATGGCTAAATAGATGTTCAGCTCCACTGGCAGGCCTTGATGAACCTGCTATGCTCATTGCTACACCACTCGAGATGAGCCCTTTTATGGCTTTCCGAACACTCTCTTCGTTACCTAATCTTATTATGTTAGCATTCTTGATTACCATTTTGGCACTCATAAGAGACAATGAGGCAGCATACTCACTGAAATATTCTCCCTTTATCTTATGCGCAAGTTCCCAGTCTTTCACTGCAGTCAAGTTGCTTATCATGTCTCCAACTCCTGCTGCGAGATACCGATAAGGCGCTGTTTTTATAATATTAACATCTGCAATAACAGCTACCGGTGGCCGGGCCTTTATCGATGTCTTGGCCTCAAGATCCCTTATGGAGGCATTTGCACTTGCTATCCCATCATGAGAAGCTGTTGTAGGAAAGCTTATGAAGGGGACATCAGCTTTAAATGAAGCCAGTTTGGCCACATCGATTATGCTTCCTCCTCCAACTCCTAAAACCCAGTCCATATTCTCATTTCTAATAGTTTCTATGGCTTTTTGAACATTTTTCATTGAAGCTTCTTTTATGAGTAAGTTTTTCACATGGAAGAAATTCTTCAGGTACATTTCAACATCTTTTCCGGCAATCTCCTTTGTTTTCGGTCCATAGAGGATTAATACATTTTCCCCTAATTTTAATCTTTTGGCTACCTGGCTGACTTTATCCTTCAAGTCTTCCCCCAGAAGAACTTCCCTAGGTAACTCCATTAAATGCATGAGTATCACCACTTTATTCTTAGGTTCTCAAAGCTTAAAAAATAATTGGAAGAAAAAGCTTTAACTCCTCTTGCAATATTTCCTTGGGTGGTTAAATGGGAATTGGTGAAATTTTTCAAAAATACTTCATAGACCCGATACGGTATAATCAAGGCTACAATATTGTTAATACCCTTACATATGCCATTATCTTGGGTCTAGCGGCCCTTGTAGTGTATAAAGTCTTGAAAAAGCTCGGCATAAAGTATGATAATGCATTCTTCAGGGCCCTTATACCATACATGATTTTAGGGGCCTTTGGAAGAGCTTTGACCGACGCAACTATAATCCCACGAAGTTACCTCACAGTCACCCCTGGAATTTATTTCCTTGTGTTTATAATAACCTTCTCATCCCTCTTAATAACCCACAAAGTCTCTGAAGACTGGAGGAAAGTGTTTCTTTATTTTGGATGGGCCCTTGTAGGAGGAGAACTTCTGCTTTTGCTGTTTAATCTCGAAAAAGTCCAGTTCAACTTTGATGCCCTAAAATACTTCATTCCCTTCGTCACAATAGCCCTCATGACGATTTATCTGCTTTCAATAAAACTTCGTTTGGTTAAAAAGAATTCTTACCTCTTTTACGCCCACTTTTATGATGCAACGACAACCTTTGTTGGTGTTGATTTCATGGGGTATTGGGAACAGCATGTCCTTCCAAGATACTTGATGGACATTACAGGAACCGCTGCAGTGATGTATTTTCTAAAGTTTGCAGTACTAATGGTAGCTCTTTACCTCATGGAATACTTGCAAGAGACGGAAAGCGATAAAGAACTTATAG